>JBOGEK010000051.1:0-1617 GCA_050743645.1 Acidothermaceae bacterium | reverse complement strand
CCGTACTACCGCATCGTCGTCGCCGACTCGCGCACCAAGCGCGACGGTCGCGCGATCGAAGAGATCGGCAAGTACCACCCGAAGGAGGACCCGTCCTTCATCGAGGTCAACGGCGAGCGCGCCGCCTACTGGCTGAGCGTGGGCGCCCAGCCGACCGAGGCCGTCACCGCGATCCTGCGGGTGACCGGCGACTGGCAGAAATTCAAGGGCGAGGCCGCTCCGCCGCCGATGAAGGTCGCAGCGCCGAAGGCCGACAAGAAGTCGATGTTCGAGGCGGCCGCCAAGGAGGGCGCCGGCGAGCCCACCACCGAAGCCACCACGCCGAAGAAGCGGGCCGCGAAGAAGACCGCCGAGGCGCCGACCGCTGCCGAAGCACCCGCGGCCGAAGCACCGGCGGCCCAAGCGCCGGTCGTCGAAGCACCGGTCGCCGAAGCGGCAGCGGCGGCCGAAACGCCCGCCGAAGACGCCCCGACTGCGTCGTCCGCCCAGACCGAAGCCGCTGCCGAAGAGGCGCCCGCTGAGGGTGGCGCAGCTACCGACGAGCAGGCCTGACACCGGTGCCGGCTGCCGACACCGAGACCCTCGAAGAGGCGCTCGAACACCTGGTCAAAGGCATCGTCACCCACCCCGACGACGTCGAAGTCCGGGCGCGTAATCAGCGCCGCGGCCAAGTACTCGAGGTCAGGGTGAATCCCGAAGACCTCGGCAAGGTCATCGGCCGCATGGGGCGCACCGCAAAAGCGCTGCGCACGGTGATGTCTGCCCTCGGTGGCTCGTCGGTTCGAGTCGACCTGGTCGACGTCGACGGCGGTCGCTGAGCCGCGCGAACGCAGAAGCGCGGTTCCTGTGCAGCTCGTGGCCGGACGCATCGGTCGCGCACACGGCGTCCGCGGTGAGGTAGCGGTCGAGGTTCGCACCGACGAACCCGACAGACGCTTTGCCGAAGGCGCCGTGCTGTCGACCGATCCATCCGCACGCGGCCCGCTCACCGTCGTGGCCACCCGTTGGCACCAGGGCCGGCTGCTCGTCAGGTTCACCGGGATCGAGGATCGCACGCAGGCCGAGACCCTGCGGGGCACAACGCTCGTCGTCGATGTCGATGAAGCCGAGCGGCTCGCCGATCCCGACGAGTTCTACGACCATCAGCTGATCGGCCTGAACGCGGTCACGACCGACGGTCAGCCGGTCGGCACCGTGACCGACGTCCTGCATCTGCCTGCCCAAGATCTGCTCGCGATCGAGCGGTCCGACGGCGTCGAGGTGCTGGTGCCGTTCGTCGCCGAGCTGGTGCCGAGCATCGACATCGAGGCGAACGTCGTGTCGGTGGTCGCCCGCCGCGGCTTGCTCGATCCTGAGACGCTCGACGAATCGTCGTCTTAAGGGTGTCCCCGATGCGCATCGACGTCGTCACGATCTTTCCCGACTACCTGTCTCCGCTCGAACTGTCGCTCGTCGGCAAGGCGCGCGAGCGTGGGCTTCTCGACGTCCGCATTCATGATCTTCGTGACTTCACCCACGACGTGCACCGCACCGTCGACGACACCCCTTACGGCGGCGGACCCGGCATGGTCATGCGGCCCGAGCCCTGGGGTCGAGCTTTAGACGAGATCGCGCCGG
>JBOGEK010000050.1:0-2164 GCA_050743645.1 Acidothermaceae bacterium | reverse complement strand
AAATCCTCGGCCACAGCTCGACACGCCTCACCGCCTACACCTATAGCCATGTAACAGCGCGGCTTACGGCCGAAGCCGCGGATGCGTTGGCGCGAGGCCTCGCACCCGCCTGATTAAACGCCCGGGTCAACCACCCCGCCTGTGCCGTGTCTGCGCACTGCGCGATCGTCGTTTCACCCAGGGGCCAGCGGCCACGAGTCGCGCGCCGGAATCAGCGCGGTATAGCCGTGCTCGCGTCGAACCACGTGGCCGGATTGCTCGGTTGCGCCGCAAGCGTGAGGTGCTCGCCAATGTCGACGAACTGCGCTGGCGTGATCTTTCTGCTGCCACCGCCAGGTCCGTTGACGTAGATCGCGACCTGCCATCGGCCGGCCTGGAACGTGAGCTGACAGTCCGAATGCGCAGGTGTGGTTCCGGGTGCCGGCGCCTGCTGGATCGAGCATCGGGTGTCGACCCGACCGGAGTACTCCCCGATTGTGACGGGTTGCCCGGAAGTGTTATCGGATGTTCCCGCCGTTGCCTCGCTAACCTCGACCGTCACCTCCATTCCGTATTCGGCGAGGACCGCACTACCGCCCGGTGTGCGTGGTCCGGTGTCGGACTCGGCAATGAGCGCCGTGGCGTGGGGATGGGTGCTGCCGATGCGGAACGGCAGCATCATCACTGCAGGCGCGTCAGTATCGACCGCGTCCGCGACGGTCATCAACTGTGCCCGCGCATCGGTTCCCCACGCGCGTATGACGGCCGCATCGACTGGCCGCGAGCGGTCGGGTGAGGCGCTTATCACCAGCCAGCGTCCCGGTTCGGGCTGCCAAGCGACAGTCGGCACCGTCGATACCCACTCACCCGATCCGCGGACGTTACCGGTGGCCGAGGTCCCTTCCTCCAGCGCCTGCTGCCCGTAGTAGGCGAGATGCCCCGACACAGTGACAGTCTGCCGCTCAGTCAGCGAAGAAGCACTGAAGCCGAAGGAATCGCCTTCCTCGATCATGCCGACCTGCACGCCGCTGGCAGTCGCGATACCGCGCCATTGGACGCCTTGAGCGATCGTTCCCTGCGTGAAAGTGAAGCCGGAAACCGCCCCGACACTGAAACCGAACTGCCCTTGCAGCGGCGGTCCGCTAGCGGCGGTTTGGTGGCGACCAGCACCACCGACGCCACCGAACACCCCTGCGCCGAGCGTGGTGACGCCAGCAACCAGCGCCGCGACCGCTGCCGGAACCAGCCACCGCCGCCGGCGAGGCGCGAATGGGTGCACGCCTGTGGTGAACGTATCGAGTACGTCCTCGACGGTGGGCGCGTTGGTCTCGCGCGCAATCAGCACCGCTCGCAGATCATCTGTGGTACGCATCAGATCCCCTTCGACGACAGGCTCGGAATGGGGCACATCTGGACGCGCAGGGTGGCCAGCGCGCGCGACGCATGCGATCGGACAGTGCCGGTGGTACAGCCAAGCTCGTCGGCGATCTCGGCGTCAGATAGGCCGCAATAGAAGCGCAGCACGATCACGGTTTGCTGCTTCCGCGGCAAGTTTCGAAGTTCGCTGGCGAGGGCGGCGCGTTCGACATAACCGCCAGAAGGGTCGGGACTCACGTCCGTGCCGGATACCTCGGCTCGCGGGACGACGCGACCGCACTTCCGCCGCCAGGACAGAAACTCGTTCACGATCATTCGCCGGACATACGCGTCGGGCTTGTCTAGACTCACGATTCGGTCCCAACGACCGTAGGCTCGTACGAGTACCTCTTGTACGACGTCCTCGGCGAGCTCCCGGCTACCGCACAGCACCTTCGCAAAGCGCAGCAATGGCGGCAGGCACGTCCGAGTGAACTCCTCGAAGCTCACGGTCACTCCCTCGCGTCGGCATGTCCCACGAGTTACACGCGCGAATACCCCAATGTGTTGAGTCCCGGCCAAGCCACAATCTCCCAACCGGGCCCCGCAGGGCTTCTAGGTCAGCCTTCGCTTTGCAGGTCGGGCTTCCGTTCTTGGTCGGCCCTTTCCACCGCCCGATGACATTTCCGGGACATTGTTGGTGACCGTTCACAGGCTCGACCGAATTCGCGTTGCTGTCAGCGTTGCTGTCAACCGTGATCGCGATAACGTCGATTGGGCTGCTGACCTGGGCTTTTGCTCCTGCGATAGGACTCGAACCTATAACCTG
>JBOGEK010000049.1:0-3675 GCA_050743645.1 Acidothermaceae bacterium | reverse complement strand
CGTGCTACCAGATGGGGCCGGCGCGACGTCGGGTATGTGGAAGTTCGCGCGCAGGCGGGCGGTCGGCTTGTTTCGGCCTCGGGCCGGGCGTCGCTCGTCGCGGTCAGCGTTTTTCCGCACTATCCGCCGCTGAGCCTGCTGCGCACCCCCGCCCGCTTGCCCGACCGGGTAGGGGATCACGTCAGTAGGGCGGCTGGTGAGGGTGTCGAGTTTTTCGACGTCCGCGAATATCGCATGGGAGACCGCCCCAGGCGCATCAACTGGCGGGCAACCGCCCGCCGCGGATCGCTGCAAGCCAATCGCACGGCTGCCGAACGTGCCTGCGATGTAGTGATTTTGCTTGACGCCTTTAGTGACGTCGGCGGGTCTGAACGCAGCAGCCTCGACATCGCGGTTCGCGGCGTTGTTGCTGCGGCGCAGGCATATCTCGACCGTCACGACCGGGTCGGGCTTGTCGTGTTGGGTGGTGAACTCGCCTGGCTACCGCCCGATATCGGGGGGCGGCAGTTCTACCGGGTGATCGAGCAGGTGCTCGATGCGCGGCGCGCGCATGTCGCCGACCGGCCCGCGCTCGCGGCGGTTCCTGCCGTCGCATTGCCGCCGGGCGCGTTGGCGTTCGTCTTCACGCCGTTGCTCGATACGCGCGCCCTCGACGCCGTCCACGCGTTGCGTAGACGGGGCGTGGTGCCCGTAGTCATCGACGTGCGCACCTGCGAGCCTGCACCCGAGCCCGAGATGGGCAATGCCGATCTCGCGTTGCGGTTGTGGCGGGTCGAACACGAACTCGACATCAAGGGGCTGCGCCGGTCCGGTGTTCCCGTGGTCGCCTGGGACGGCACCGACGGCCTCGACGTTGCCTTCAGCCAGCTACCGAACCGCATGAGGTCGGCGTGACCGGCCAGCTGCGCCAACTGTTGCGCGACGCGCTTGTGCGGCCGTCGGCGATGCGGCTGGTCGCAGCGGCATTCGGGCTGCTGATGTTGACAATTCCGGCGGCGCGACCATTCGGCAATGTGCGGATGCTTGCTTGCGCAGGCGGTCTCGCCGTACTCGCGACAATCGTGTTGTCGTTCGCCGCACTCCCGACCGCGGCCGGTGCGGTCGGCATCGCCGAAACGACGATCGTCGCCGTACACAGCAACGCTTTCACCATTGCCGTACTTGAGGCGGTTTCGTTGCTCGCCTACCTCGTGGTCGTCGACCTTGCCACTCCGGGCGGCGTCGGCATCAGATCGGACGTCGCAAAGCAGGCGAGCGACGAAAGCTCCTCGTTTCTTGGCGGAATCGCACTCATTGCCGTGGTCGCGGCGTTCACGCTCGCCAACATCACGGGCTCGTTTTTCGCGGCGATGGTTGGTGTGGTCGCCGCCATTGGCGGGATCGCGGCCCTGCGATGGATGCACAGCCAGTCACGATAGAAAGCTCCGTCTGCGTCGCCGTCTGCGTCGCCGACTGGTAGACGTCTGCGGACTAAGAACACCGCAGCTGTCTACCGAACGGCCGGATTGAAAGCCGATCGAGGCTCAGTTGCCGAAGCGTGCTTGCCGATACGACCTTGAGCGCCGACCCCGGCGGCCGGTTCAGCGCGGCACTTGCGAGGAGGTGCGGCCCGTGGTGATGTTCGACGTCTCGCTCGTGGCAGCACTCGGCGCGCTCGTGTTGGTCGGTCGGTGGTTCGTACGCCGCCAGTACAGTCGCCAACCGAGTGGCGCCAGTTTTCCGGCTATCTCAGTGGGTTCGTGTGCGGTGCTGGCGGTGGTCGCATCGCTGCCCGTCGTCGTGCGCGCCGATCTCGATGCCCGGCTGGGCCACGACGCGTCGAAGCTGATCGGGGTTCACGTCAGCGTCACCTGCCAAACCCTCACCGGCTCGACGCTCGACATGGGACGCGAACTCGGATACGTGAAATGGGGGCCGAACGGCGTCCCCGAACACAAGACCCTCATCAAACACCAGCAATGCAACGACCTGCAGTCGTACCTGGACTCGAAGAAGCGCAACCCGACGGCCGCGCAGATCCTCGCCGTCCATGTGCTTACTCACGAGTCGATGCACATGTCGGGCCAGACCAGCGAGGCGGTGGCCGAGTGCTACGCCATGCAGCACGACACCGCGATGGCCGAGATCATGGGTGCCGCGCCTGAGGCTGCGCACGCACTCTCTGTGACGTACTGGAAGACGGTTTATCCGCGGATGCCAGATGGCTACACCAGCGGAGACTGCAGGGCGGGCGGCAGTCTCGACCTGCATTTGCCCGACGCGCCCTGGGCGTAGCGAAATATCTGACGACAGCGACGCCGCGCGCCCGTAACCTCGAAGCGTGCTGGTGACTTTCACTCGTTGCGTGGGTCGGCGCTATCGCGTCGACGTCGCCCGCGCCCTCGATCCCCCGGCCGCGATGCATGTCGCTCCGGGCTTCGACGACTACCTCCCGCACGATCTCGTGCACTTTCTGGTCGAGCGAGAATTTGGCTTGCAGCTTGGGATTTTCGGTCAGCTCGCGGCCGGAGGCGATGCCGTCACCTTTTGGTGTGCGCCCCGTGACCGCACCACCAGGCTTGCGCAGCGTGCCCATCGGTTGCGGGTCGCGGGCCGTGGCGACTTAGGGCGTTCCGAGCAGCTCGCCGCCGCCTGCGTTGCGGCATGGGAGATTCAGGCCGGACGACGGCGGCCCGGCGAGGTCGGTGCCGTTCGTGTTCTGCACGACGCAGCACTCGCTTCACCCGCCCAGATCGCGCGCGTCGTCGAGGTGCTCGGCGTGGCCGCAACAGCGTGGCATCAACTGGCGCCAGGTGAATCGCTGCGTTTCGAGTGGCCGAAGTCGCTCACCCTGCCGCGAGTGAGCCGGCTCCGCACGGCCTGACGGCGGGCGCGGTTTCAGGTGTCGGCGTCAGGGGTCGGCGTCGGGTGTCGGTTTCAGGTGCCGACGTCAGGGTCGGCGTCAGTACTGACGTATCACCGAGTTCGGGCCCATCACGATAACTGGGTGCATCGCCGGATCGAGCCAACGCAATACCTGTAGGAGATTCGACTGCGCGATCGAGACGCAACCGGCTGTGCCCCCGCCGGTGCTCACATGCAAGAAGATCGCGCTGCCCTTGCCCGCCACGACAGGCGAGGCGTTGTATGCGATGTCGACCGCGTAGGCGTAGGCGATTGCGTAGCCCGACGAGGCAAGGTGCTCGCCATTTAACGCGGCGTTCTCCTGCCAGGTGTTGTAGTACACCGAGTTGACGTCGTCGACCCAGACCGACGCCGAATCTGCTTGCCGGTAAGCGAATTGCACTCCCGGGTTGGCGCGCTGGCCGAACATCGTGCCGAACCCGTAGATACCCGTCGGCGTCTTGAGGTCGCCTTCGTGTTTGGTCGACGAGAAGCCGGCCTTGCCGATGTGTGCGGCCATCGCGGGGAAGACGGCGTGCCAGCCGGCGCCGTCGTTTTCGAAGGTTTGCAGGGTTGCAATGTCGGTGCTGAAGCTCGCCGCAGTCACGATCACAACCTGGCGCGCTCCGGTGACCGAAGCCAGTTGCTCGACAAGCAACGGGGCGGGCTTGGGCGCCGGCTTCGGGGTCGTCGGTGCCGGTACTGGGGTTGGCTTGGCGGTGGGTAGTGCGGGTCGTGTCGTCGCCGTGGGTGCGGCCGCAGCCGATTTCGCCGTCGGCACGGCTGGTGAAG
>JBOGEK010000048.1:0-5553 GCA_050743645.1 Acidothermaceae bacterium | reverse complement strand
GGAACACCTGCAGAACCTGCTCGCGGAAGCCGGCCCGTCTTCGTGGGAAGACGAGAACTTCGGCGTCCACTTCGCGTTCTTCGCCCACACCCAAGCCGACGTGCGGCTGCGCATCCTCGAAGGCCGTCGCAATCGGCTGGAGGAGCGGCTCGACCACGTGAAGGACTCCGTGTCTCGCACCCGCGAGCGCGTCGACAGTTACACCCTCGAACTTCAGCGGCACGGGCTCGAATCCGTCGAGCGCGAAGTGCGCTGGCTGACTGAGCTCATCGAGACCGAGCGTAGCGAAGGCAGCAACGTCACCGGCACCGCCAATAGCACGTCAGCAACAACCCGACATTCGGACGACGAGATCTCGGCGTCCGCACAACAAGCCTAAAAACGTCAACCACCCGCAGTTTTCACGGGAACCAACGTAAGGAGTACGAGTCATGGGTTCGGTTCGGGTAGCGATCGTCGGCGTCGGCAACTGCGCCGCGTCCCTGGTCCAGGGGGTCGAGTACTACAAGAACGCCGACGTGAACGAGCGGGTGCCGGGCCTCATGCACGTGCAGTTCGGCCCGTACCACGTCGGTGACATCGAGTTCGTCGCAGCCTTCGACGTTGACGGCAAGAAGGTCGGTCAAGACCTCTCCGACGCGATCGGCGCCAGCGAGAACAACACGATCAAATTCGCTGACGTGCCGCCCACCGGCGTCACCGTCCAGCGCGGCCACACCTACGACGGTCTCGGCGACTACTACCTCGAGACGATCCAGGAGTCCGACGAGGCCCCCGTCGACGTCGTCAAGGTGCTCAAGGAGTCCGGCGCCGACGTCCTCGTCTCGTACCTGCCCGTCGGCTCGGAGAACGCCGACAAGTTCTACGCGCAGTGCGCGATCGACGCCGGCGTGGCGTTCGTCAACGCGCTGCCCGTCTTCATCGCGAGCGACCCGACGTGGGCCAAGAAGTTCGAAGACGCCGGCCTGCCGATCGTCGGCGACGACATAAACTCGCAGGTCGGTGCCACGATCACCCACCGCGTGATGGCGAAGCTCTTCGAGGACCGTGGCGTCGAGTTGTTGCGCACCTATCAGCTCAACGTCGGCGGCAACATGGACTTCATGAACATGCTGGAGCGCAAGCGGCTGCAGTCGAAGAAGATCTCCAAGACGCAGTCGGTCACCTCGCAGATCCCGCACGAGATGGCCAAGGCCGATGTGCACATCGGGCCGAGCGACTACGTTCCGTGGCTCGACGACCGCAAGATCGCCTACGTCCGGCTTGAGGGCCGCTCGTTCGGTGACGTCCCGCTGACCCTTGAGTACAAGCTCGAAGTCTGGGACTCCCCGAACTCCGCCGGCGTCATCATCGACGCGGTTCGGGCCGCGAAGATCGCCAAGGACCGCGGCATCGGCGGCCCCGTGCACTCGGCGTCCAGCTATTTCATGAAGAGCCCGCCGGTGCAGTACAGCGACGACGAGGCCCGCCAGGCCGTGGCCGACTTCATCGCCGGCACGATCGCCAACTAGCGCTCGCCACCGGTTGACCACGTTAAGTGGGTGAGCGGTCGCTTCATGGGGTGCGCACACCCGTTGAAGTGACCGCTCACCGCCTGAAGCAATAGTCGGACCGGCGGACGGCAAGAGTCGGACGGCGGACGGCGGGAGCCGGGCGAGGCGATCTAGGCGATGCCGGCGCCGTGCGGCCGGGAGCCGGGCGAGGCGATCTAGGCGATGCCGGCGCCGTGCGGCCGGGCGCCGGGCGAGGCGATCTAGGCGATGCCGGCGCCGTGCGGGCCGACGCCGTGCTGGGTGGCCCAGTCGAGCAACGCTGCCGTCGCGGCTTCCTTGCCGATTGGGCCCTGCTCCAGCCGCAGCTCGAGCAGGAACCGGTAGGCCCGCCCGAGTTCAGGGCTCGGCGCGATTCCCAGCGCTTCACCGATCTCGTTGCCGTCGAGTTCGGGCCGGATCGCGTCGACCTCTTCTTGGGCCCGCAACTGCTCGATGCGTTCGACGAGCGAGTCGTACGCCCCCCACAATGCGGCGGCCCGCTTCTTGTTGCGCGTGGTGCAGTCGGAGCGGGTCAACTTGTGCAGCCGCTCCAGCAACGGGCCGGCGTCACGCACGTAGCGTCGCACTGCCGAATCGGTCCATTCGTCAGTGCCGTAGCCGTGGAAACGCAAGTGCAGCTCGACAAGTTTCGTGACGTCTGACACGACGTCCTTCGGAAACTTCAGCGCAGTCAACCGCGCCTTCGTCAACTTCGCACCGACCACCTCGTGATGGTGGAACGAGACCCGACCGCCGGGCTCCTTGCGCCGAGTCGCCGGCTTGCCGACGTCGTGCATCAACGCGGCCAGCCGCAGCACGAGATCGGGCCCGTCGGTCTCGAGTGCCATCGCCTGTTCGAGCACGGTGAGGGTGTGGTCGTAGACGTCTTTGTGCCGGAAGTGCTCGTCGCGTTCGAGCCGCAGTCTCGGAAGTTCGGGCAACACCCGATCCGCGAGACCTGTGTCGACGAGCAGCGCCAAACCCCGCCGTGGCTCGTTCGAGCACAGCAACTTGATGAGTTCGTCACGCACCCGCTCGGCCGAGATCTTCAAAATTCGATCCGCCATCGCGGCAATCGCCACAGGCACCGCCGGGTCGACCTCGAACCCAAGCTGCGCCGCGAACCGAGCCGCCCGCATCATCCGCAGCGGATCGTCGTTGAACGAGTCCTCGGGCGTACCGGGCGTGCGCAAGACCTTGGTCAGCAGATCGCGAGTGCCGCCGAACGGATCGCTGAACGCATGGTCGGGAACGCTCACCGCCATCGCGTTCACCGTGAAGTCGCGACGGCGCAAGTCCTCGATCAGCGAATCGCCGTAGGTGACCTCCGGCTTGCGCGACTCGGGCTCGTAGCTTTCGAAGCGGTAGGTGGTGATCTCGAGCCGGTGGCCGTCCTTCAACAAGCCGACCGTGCCGAAGGCGATTCCGGTGTCCCATTGGCTGTCGGCCCATGGCCGGGCGATTTTCAACACCTCGTCGGGCCGCGCCGACGTCGCGAAGTCGAGGTCGTTGTTGACCCTGCCCAATAAGGCGTCGCGCACCGAGCCACCGACAAGCGCGAGCTCGTGACCCGCGCGGGCGAACCGCTGGCCCAGATCGTCGGCGACCGGCGACACCCGCATGAGATCGGCGATCGCCTCGCGCTGGGTACGGGTCAAAACGCTTTCTGGGACGCCGGAAGCCGCCGCGATAGCGGTTGCGGTCGCGGTTGCGCCAGCAGCCGCACTCGCTGGACCCTGAGATCCCGCATTCGCGGCAACCGTCGGGGCAGGATTCGAGCCAGCGCTCGGGCGTGGAGACACGGGACACAAGACTACGGCGGCGCCGGGAGCGGGCGCGCCGGGTTACCCCGCCCGCCCGCCAGACCCGGCCAGGGTGACCGCCGACCGTCAGCCGACCAGTGCGATCTCGCGAGGCGATGGACGAACCACGGACGAACCACGGGCAAACCACGGGCAAACGATCGGAATTCAGTTCAACTCAGGGTTTTCTTTCGGGTAAGCCGCGCTTAGGGTCAGTGCATCGCGGGCAATGCGGTTGTGCGGCCGTCTGCGGTCATCTTCAGTAACGGCAGTAACGGCAGTAACGGCAGTGGAATCCACAGGTGTTTCGCCGGGTGAGCGAGGTCGACATGTTGGATCCGCTCGACATCCACCAGTACTTGCTTGCGCATGACGTACGTCACGAGATCGTCCGGCTGCCCCGCACCAGCGCGGGTGCTTCGAGCCTGGCAGAAGCGCTCCGACTCCCGCCGCACCAATGCGTTGCCGTGCATCCGTTCCACACGGCTGCACTCGGCGGCGACGTGCTGGCCGTCGTCCTCACGCCGTCCGACATCACGATTGACACCGATGGCACCGCCACCGTGCTCGGGACGATGATGCGCGACCGCATCGGCGCCGCGGCGCAGTTCGCGCCCGCGCGGGCGGCCCTGGTCAGCCAGCACACCGACTACCTCGCCGGCCACCTCGCGCCACTGCTGCTGCCGCCCGACGTCATCGTCGTCGCCACGCAGGCGCTGGTCGACCTGGCTGGCACGACCGTCTACACCGCGACCGGCGACGCGGGCACCGCCCTCGCCTTGCGGGCCCTTGATCTCCTCGTATTGACGCACGCGATCGTGCTGCCCGACCGGCGGCGGGTCGCTCGACGTCGTCCGATCACGATCGACCTAGACCCAGCGCGTTCCGCGGCGCAGTTCGACACCGCCGTCCGTCGCACCGACGCGAGCCCCCCGCGAGTAGTTGCGAGCAAGGCCGCCAGCTAACCCTGCCGTTACGATCGGGTCGTGGCCGTTGGACGTCGACCGACTTCTCGCCTGCGCCGCGTCGAAGAGACTTCCGCCGGAGGTCTCGTCGTCGACGCGGATGAAGGCGGACGGCGCGCTGCGCTGATTGCCCGTCATGATCGCAGAGGTCGGCTGGTCTGGTCGTTGCCGAAGGGCCACGTCGAGCCCGGCGAGACACCGGAGATTGCCGCCGTCCGCGAGATCGCTGAGGAGACCGGCATCGAGGGGCGGGTGGTCGCCCCGCTCGGCACGATCGATTTCTGGTTCGTCGCCGAAGGCCGGCGGGTGCATAAGACCGTGCACCATTACCTGCTGTTGGCCGAGGGCGGCGAACTGTCCGACGAAGATATTGAGGTCGTCGAGGTGGCCTGGGTCCCGCTCGACCAACTAGCCGACAAGCTCGCCTACGACGACGAACGCCGGCTCGTCGATCAGGTACCGAGGCTGCTCGCGGACATCGCGTGATCCCCACGGCCGCTGGAGCCGCTGGAGTCGTCAGGGCAGCAACCGCGGCCGCCACTGCCGCCACTGCCGGCATTGCCGACACTGCGGGTCGCGTGCGCGCCGGCCGAAGATCATGGACGACGCTCGCGCTTGCGGTGCTGGCCGGCCTGCTCACACTTGGGTTTGCCGGATTCGGCGGCGCCCAGCCGGTGGCCTATGCCGCGAACACGTCACCGAGCCCCGCTGCTAGTTCGAGTGGTCCGGCGCCACGATTCGCGATCACCCTCGACCAGCTCGAGCCGAAGGTTGCCCGAGCGGGTGACACATTGAGCCTGGCCGGCACGTTGACGAACACGTCGGGCGAAGATCTAAGCGACGTCGCCGTCACTTTGCGAGCGTCGACGCAGCGCATAGGAACGCGTTACGACCTTGCGCACGATGCCGACCCGGCAACCGTCATCGGCTTTCTCGTGTCTGGCACCCGCCAGGAGATCGGCACCGTCGACTCCGGTGGCAGCATCTCGTGGCAGATCTCGGTGCCGATCGACAGGATCGGCCTGCCGAAGTCGCCGTCGATGTTCGGCGCCTACCCGCTCGCGATCGAGGTGACCTCGGCCGGCGATTCGGGTACCGTGCGCACCCGGCTGCCTACCACCGTGATGTGGATGCCGAATGACGCCCAGTTCAATGCCACCCAGCTGAGCTGGCTCTGGCCTCTAGTCGACGGTGTGCATCGCGGCGCGGGCGACACGTTTCTCAACGACGACCTCGCCAAGGATCTCGCTCCGA
>JBOGEK010000047.1:0-1700 GCA_050743645.1 Acidothermaceae bacterium | reverse complement strand
CCGGCGTCCCCGTAACGGCCGGCGTCCCCGTAACGGCCGGCGTCGTCGTCGCGCCCGCGGTCTAGTACACCGAGGCCGGCGGGCGTTCGGCGATCGCCGAACAATGCTTCGACGGCTCCGGCTTCCGCACCTGGCGGGACCGTCGACCGCGTCAAGGTCGTCACCTGATGACCGGCCTCGACAGCAGCTTCGACCAGCGCCCGACCGACGAAGGTGCCACCGCCCAAGACCAACACGCGCATCTGCTCACCGTACGTGAGCGCCTGGGCCAGCGGACAGCCCTAACCCGTTGAATCAAGCGCGTAACTTGGCCGTCCCTGCCCACCGGACGGCGCTACGCTGAACGGCATGACGCTCACAGCAGGCTCGGCGCGGTCCTCGGTGATCCCGGCGGACGTTGCCAGCTCCGACGCGAGCTTGCGCGGCTTCCTGCACGGCCTCCCGGGCGTCGATCAGGTCGGCGCTGAAGCCCGAGCCAATTCGCTGGCGACCCGCTCGATCAAGACCGATGCGAAGCGCTGGGCGATCGACACCGCGATCTCGATGATCGATCTCACGACGCTCGAAGGTCAAGACACGAAGGGCAAGGTGAGGTCGCTGTGCGCGAAGGCCAGCCGACCCGACCCAACCGATGCCAGCTGTCCGCGAGTGGCCGCAATCTGCGTGTATCCCGACCTCGTCGCCACAGCGAAGGCACAGCTCGGCGCTAGTGGAGTGAAGGTGGCGAGCGTTGCCACGAACTTCCCGAGTGGACGAGCCGCGTTGCCGGTAAAGCTGGCCGACGTCCGGGCCGCGGTTGCCGACGGCGCCGACGAGATCGACATGGTGATCGACCGCGGCGCATTTCTGTCGGGTCGTTACCTGCAGGTGTACGACGAGATCGTTCAGGTCAAGGCCGCATGCGGCACCGCGCACCTGAAGGTGATCCTCGAAACCGGGGAGCTTGCCACTTACGACAACGTGCGCCGCGCCTCATGGCTTGCGATGCTTGCAGGCGGCGATTTCATCAAGACCAGCACCGGAAAAGTCTCCCCCGCCGCCACGTTGCCAGTCACGCTTGTGATGCTCGAAGCCGTCCGCGACTTTCGTGAATCGACGGGCCGCCAGGTTGGCGTGAAGCCAGCGGGCGGCATTCGCACCACGAAGGACGCCGTGCGCAATCTTGTGCTCGTCAACGAGACGGTCGGTGACGATTGGCTGAGCCCCGATTGGTTCCGCATCGGCGCATCGAGTCTGCTCAATGATTTGCTGCTGCAGCGACACAAGATGGCCACGGGTCATTACGACGGCCCCGACTACGTGACGATCGACTGAAGGGCCCCCGCAGATGACCAGTAAGCTTTTCGACTACTCTCCTGCTCCCGAGTCACGCGCGATCGTCGATATTCGCGCCAGTTACGGGCTTTTCATCAATGGCGAGTTCGTCAACTCGATCGACGGCGAACCGTTCAAAACCGTCAACCCCGCGTCCGAGGAAGTGCTGGCCGAAGTCAGCAGCGCCGGTAAGGCGGACGTCGATTGCGCGGTCACGGCTGCCCGTACTGCATTTACGCAGACGTGGTCCCGCATGCCGGGACGCGAACGCGCAAAGTATCTGTTCCGGATCGCACGCATCATCCAAGAACGCGCGCGCGAACTCGCCGTCCTCGAATCACTCGACAACGGTAAGCCGATCAAAGAATCGCGAGACGTCGATCTTC
>JBOGEK010000046.1:0-3505 GCA_050743645.1 Acidothermaceae bacterium | reverse complement strand
ACGGCTCGAAGCCGAACGGTTGGAAGCCGAACGGCTCGAAGCCGAACGGTTGGAAGCCGAACGGTTGGAAGCGGAGCGGCTCGAAGCCGAGCGACTGGCCGCCGAAGAAGCTGCCCGCCTCGAAGCGGAACGAGTCGCCGCGGAAGAAGCCGAACGCGTCGAAGCCGGACGCCTCGCGGCCGAAGAAGCAGCCCGCCTCGAAGCAGAACGCGTCGCCGCTGAGGAGAATGCTCGACTCGAGGCCGAGGCGGCGCGGGCCGAGATGCAACGGCTCGCAGCCGAGCAAGAGCGCCTGGCCGCCGAGGACGCAGCGCGTGCCGCAGCGGAACGTGCCGCAACCGAGGAGGCCGAGCGGGCCGCCGCCCGTGCCGAAGCCGACCGGATCGAAGGCGAGCGGTTGGCCACTCGCGACGCCACCGACCCGAGCCACCTCGCCTCGGCGAACGCGATGCTCTCGGAGTTCAGTCGCACCGGAGCTACGACTCTCCAAGCCGAGCCGGAGGCAACCGTCGTCGACGACGAACCCGCCGACGAGGGACTGCCCCAGCCGATCGTGCAGCGCGACCTCACCGACACCGCCTCGTTGCTTCGTGAGCTTTCGAGTCTCGGATTCGAAGACGAGCCGCCGGGTCCGTCGCCGATGCGGCCAGGTCCGAGCGCGCCCCGGCCGGTTCCGGCCACGCCCGCCAAGAAGAAGAAGGGCTTGTTCGGCCGCTGATCTTCGGCGTGCCAAGCTGCAGGCGTGCGAGCTGTCGTGCAGCGAGTCAGCGGAGCCGAAGTCACGGTCGGCGGCGCTAGTGTCGGCGCGATCGACGGCGAGGGTCTCGTCGTCCTCGTTGGTGTAACTCACAGCGATACCGAGGAGCAGGCGCGCGCGCTCGCGGCCAAGGTCTACACGTTGCGGGTACTCGACGGCGAGAAATCATGCGCGGACGTCGACGCGCCGCTGCTCGTCATCAGCCAGTTCACGTTGTACGCGGATACGGCCAAGGGACGGCGTCCTTCGTGGCACCGGGCCGCGTCCGGACCGGTTGCCGAGCCGCTCGTCGAAGCAGTCGTGGCTGAGTTGCGATCGTTGGGGGCGCGGGTGGCGACGGGACGGTTCGGCGCCCACATGAAACTGCACCTGGTCAACGACGGGCCTGTCACGCTGATCATCGACGTCGATGCGCCCGCGTGACCGATCGGTTCCGGTCGGGAGCCATGCGTGGCTCGCAGCCCGGCGTCGGTTAGAGCAGCGACTTCCGGCCAAACGCGGCGCGCGCGGCCTGACCCGGTCGAGGACTGTCGTCTCGCTCGACGATCGACTCGATACGCGCGGCGACCGGTTCAGCTGAACCGGTGGATGTCGCGGTCGGTTCAGCTGAACCGACAGAAACCTCGACATCGTCGGCGGTCGCGTACTTCACCACGCCGAGCGCAATCGGTCCTAGCTCGTAGTGATAGGCGGACGACGTCAGCCGCCCGATCGTCACGCCGTCCGACTGGATCGCGGTGCCTGCCGCCGGCAGCGACTCGCGCACGCTGCCGTCGAGGTGGAGCCGGATCAATCGGCGCGGGGGCCGCCCGAGGTTCGCGACGTGCGCGACCGTTTCCTGGCCGCGGTAACAGCCCTTGTTGAGCTGCACGGCCCCGCCGATCCATCCCATCTCATGCGGGATCGTGCGGTCGTCGGTGTCGACACCGAAGCGCGGACGTCCGGCTTCGATGCGAAGAGCTTCAAGGGCAAGGACGCCGGCCGGCGCTTCGCCCCGGTCAATGGCCGCCGAAGCGAACGCGGTCAGCTGATCGCGCGGCACGAAGAGCTGGCGTCCGGCGACCGCGTCGGACGGCGTGTTCGCGGCTTGCGGGTCGACCCGGGCGAGGTAGCTCGGATGCGGCTCGTTCGAAAGCTGCCAGACGACGGCCCACTCGGCCGTGACATCCGCGACGTCGACTCGAAGCATGAACCGCATCGAATCGAGAAACGCGACCAGCGAGGCGGCGCCGCCCGGCTCGAGATGGATCCAGATCGCGTCGCCGTCGTCGACGAGTTGCAGATGGTGCTCGACGCGGCCTTGCGGGCTCAGTATCAGCGCCTCGGTGCCCATGCCGGCTTCGAGCTTGTCGAGACGCTGGGTCGTCAGATTGTGCAACCACGACAACCGGTCCTGGCCCTCAATACGCACAACGTCGCGGTGTGAGAGATCGACCCAGCCGTCGCCGTCGGCCCCGCCGTCCGCGATCCGCCGCTGCTCACGGATCGGATCGCCGTAGTGCCCGGCCACTCCGAGATCGGGTGCGTCTGCTGTCACCGCCCCCGGTAGCCCGAGAAGCGGGCTGCGGAACGCAGCGTCGTCCGGCAGTGTCATGCCTTGCTCTTGCACGCGGCGCATCTCCCGAACACAGCAAAATGATGGACGTCGGCCTCGAACCCGTGGTCTGCGGCGAGCCGCTCGACCGTGCCTGCAACAACGTCGGGGCTCACCTCGGCAATCCCGCCGCATGAGCGACAGACGAGATGGACGTGCTCGGCGTCGTTCGCCACGTGATAGGTCGGGGAGCCGTGGCCGAGGTGGGTGTGCGTGACCAGAGCGAGCTCTTCGAGCAGGTCGAGTGTGCGGTACACCGTCGAGCTGTTCACGCCCGTCGCGGTCTCACGCACTTCGGCAAGGATCTGGTCGGGGGTGGCATGCCCGAGGTGGGCGATGGCTTCGAGAACGAGTTGCCGTTGCGGGGTCAGGCGGTATCCCCTGGCACGCAACTGGCCATGCCAGCCCTGCTCGCCCTGCCCGCTCGGTCCGGAGCCCTGCGCGGCGTGCGGCTGGTGCGCGACGTGGTTGCCGTGCTCGCCGTGCTCGCCGCCGTGCGACCCGTGGGTGTGGTCGGCCTGCTCGCTCTTGCTCGCGCTCACAACAGCCAGTCTAGGCTCGTGGCCCAGCGGCGCCGTGCCTTAGCTCTCGTGCCTGAGCAGGTCTTCGCTGCCCGGGCCGGCCGGGTCAACGAGGTCCCAAAGCAGCGAAAGCGGGAGTCCTCCGGCCAACAAGCGCATGGGCGCATCCTCGGCCATTTCCACCTGTGTACTCACGATATGTAGATCGGCAACCCCATAAGTGGCGCTAACCGGCCATCGGGGTGATTGCTCAACGGGCCATCCGCAGTATCAAGGTGGACTAGGACCGGCTGTAGCCCGCCAATCCGGTTGGGCCATAAGCGGACAGGTCGTTGCTCGCGAGGCGCGAACCTCGTTGCCGCGAGCCGCAACGGCAGTTACCTTGGATGCACACGAGGAAGGAGGTGGTCCGCAGAATGTGTAGCACTCGGACGCGTGAGGTGGCTGTCAGCTAGCCGCCGTCCCTTTCGGACGTGCTTTTGCGCCGACGCTAGGTAGACAGCGCTGGCAAGATCACGACAGTCATCCGGCCCCCGGGTTGCCGGACATCGTCCAGCCGGCCCACGAGCACCGCCCTCGGCGATGTCTTGCGGAACCACCCGGGGGTCGCTCCATGTCTGGGCTCAGTCGACC
>JBOGEK010000045.1:0-10850 GCA_050743645.1 Acidothermaceae bacterium | reverse complement strand
CCTCGTTGACCTGCGGTTCGACGCCGGCCAACCGGCGCAGCAGCTTGCCACGCCGATGGTCGTTGCGCTGCTGGCAGCCCGATGCGCAGTGCTCGCACACGCTCGGCGACGAAACCAGGTCGAACGGCCTGGCGCGGAAGCGGTACTGCGTACCGGTCAATGCGCCGACGGGACAGATCTGCACGGTGTTGCCGGAGAAGTAAGAGTTGAACGGCTGGTTTTCGTAAACAGCCACCTGCTCAAGCGCTGATCGCTCGAGCATTTCGATGAACGGATCGCCGGCGATCTGCTGAGCGAATCTCGTGCAGCGCGTGCACAACACGCAGCGTTCACGGTCGAGCAGGATCTGCGCCGAAATCGCGATCGGCTGGGGATACGTGCGCTTGATGTCGTGGTAGCGCGACTCGCTGTAGCCGTTGGTCATCGTCTGGTTCTGCAGCGGACATTCGCCGCCCTTGTCGCAGACCGGGCAGTCGAGCGGGTGATTGATCAGCAACAGTTCGATGATGCCGTTCTGCGCCTTCTCGGCGACAGCCGAGGTGACCTGTGTCTTGACGACCATTCCCTCGGTAACGGTCGTGGTGCATGACGCCATCGGCTTGCGCTGGCCCTCGACCTCGACCAAGCACTGCCGGCGCGCGCCGACCGGATCGAGCAACGGGTGCTCGCAAAAACGCGGCACCTGGATGCCGACCATCTCGGCCGCGCGGATCACCAGCGTGCCCTTGGGCACCGAGATCTCGAACCCGTCAACAGTGAGGGTGACGAGGTCGGACGGCGCGGCAGGCGCGTTACCGGTGGGCGAATTCGTCGTGACGGTCATGAGACGACCTCCGGCGCGAGTATCGCAGCGCCGCAGGCGCGAGGAACGGAGCGTCGGTGTTCGGCGGGAAATACGGTCATCAGGCGGTCGCTCCAGCGAAGACGGTCGAGGCGACCGGATCGAACGGGCAGCCCCCCTGCTCGTAGTGCGCGACATATTCGTCGCGGAAGTACTGGATCGACGACGTTACCGGGCTCGTTGCGCCGTCACCGAGTGCACAGAATGCGCGGCCGAGAATGTTGTCGGACAGATCGAGCAGCGTCTCGATGTCTTCTTCGGTGGCCGTTCCGTTTTCGAGTCGTTCGTAGATCTGCACGTACCAGAACGTGCCTTCACGACACGGCGTGCACTTGCCGCACGACTCGTGTGCGTAAAACTCGCTCCAGCGCTTCACCGCCCGCACCACGCAGGTGGTCTCGTCGAAGAGCATGAGCGCAGTAGTGCCCAGCATCGAGCCGTGCGCCAGCGGCCCTTCGAAATCAAGCGGGACGTCGAGATGCTCCGCAGTGAACAGTGGTGTCGACGACCCACCCGGCGTCCAGAATTTGAGTTCGTGGCCTTCGCGGATACCGCCTGTGGCATCGAGCAATTCGCGCAACGTGATGCCCAATGGGGCTTCGTATTGGCCAGGCCGCGTGACGTGACCCGACAGCGAGAAAATCTTGAATCCAGGGGATTTCTCGGTGCCCATCGACCTGAACCACTGCGCGCCGCCGCGCACGATCGCGGGCACACTCGAGATGGTCTCGACGTTGTTGATGACGGTCGGGCAGGCGTAAAGGCCTTCAACCGCAGGGAACGGGGGCCGCAACCGGGGCTGGCCACGGAAGCCCTCGAGTGACTCGAGCAACGCGGTTTCTTCACCACAGATGTAGGCGCCGGCGCCGATGTGCACGGTGATGTCGATGTCGAATCCGGAGTCGTGCACATTCGAGCCGAGGTGACCCGCGGTACGTGCCTCTTCGACGGCGTTGAGTAACCGGCGCGCGACGTGCAGCACCTCGCCGCGCACGTAAATGAACGCGCGCTTGGCGCGGATGGCATACGCCGCGATGATGACGCCTTCGATCAAGGTGTGCGGGGTCGCCATCATCAGCGGAATGTCTTTGCAGGTACCCGGTTCGCTCTCGTCGGCGTTGACGACGAGATAGTGCGGCTTGCCGTCGCCTTGCGGGATGAATCCCCACTTCATGCCAGTAGGGAATCCCGCGCCGCCGCGCCCTCGCAGCCCAGAGTCTTTGACCAGCTGGATCAGCGCGTCGGGCTCCATCGCGAGCGCGTCGCGCAGCGCACCGTAACCACCGGTGCGCTCGTACGCGCCAAGGGTCCATGACTGGTCTTCGCCCCAGTTAGCGGTGAGGACAGGCGTCAGGTTGAAGCTCATTACTGCTGGCCCTCCTGCCGCATTGCCGGCGCGTGCTCGTTTCGTTGCTTCGCCATCTCGACACCGACCGTCGATGCCGGACCCGCCGACGGGCCCTGACCCACTGCGCCGTCAGGGAAACCGGCCAGGATGCGCGACGTTTCGACATGGGTACGAAGCGCCGCACCGCGAGTGGGAAATGGCGGCTTGCCGGCTCGCAACTGGTCGACGAGTTCTTTCGCCGACTCGACGGTCTGGTTGTCGAAGAACTCCCAGTTGACCATCATCACCGGCGCGTAGTCGCAGGCCGCGTTGCACTCGATGTGTTCGAGGGTGACTTTGCCGTCGGGCGTCGTGCCGTTGTTGGCGACACCCAAATGGTCTTTGAGCGCTTCGAAAATCGCGTCGCCACCCATGATCGCGCACAGCGTGTTCGTGCAAACGCCGACCGCGTAGTCTCCGCACGGCCGCCGCTTGTACATCGTGTAGAACGTGCTGACGGCGGCCACCTCGGCGGTGGTGAGTTCGAGCATCTCTGCCACCAGCTTGATGCCGTCGGGCGAGACGTAACCCTGTTCGGCTTGCACGAGATACAGCAACGGCATCAGCGCCGAACGGGCCCGCGGGTAGCGCGCGATGACTTGCGTGCCCAGCTCGCGGACGCGGCTCTTTGCGTCGTCCGACAAAGGATCGATGGACGACGCGCCCGGGCCGAGCCGAGGGTCGAGCGTCACCGTCGGCAAACCATTGGACGGCGTGGATTGCTGCGGCACCTGGTTTCCTCCGCTCATGTCGCTCACCTGTCGCAGCCGCCCATGACCGGGTCGAGGCTCGCTACCGCAGCGATGACGTCGGCGATGAGGCTGCCTTCGCACACCGCCGCAACCGCCTGGAGGTTGATGAACGACGGCTCGCGAAGATGCACGCGGTAAGGCTTCGTGCCACCGTCGCTGACCAGGTGCACACCGAGTTCGCCGCGTGGCGACTCGACGGCGCTGTACACCTGTCCCGGCGGCACGTGAAATCCCTCGGTCACCAGCTTGAAGTGGTGGATCAGGGCCTCCATCGAGGTGGCCATGATGTGGCGGATGTGGTCGAGAGAGTTGCCCAAGCCGTCGGCGCCGAGAGCTAGCTGAGCCGGCCAGGCGATCTTCTTGTCTTCGACCATGACCGGGCCGGGCCGCAGCCGGTCGACGCATTGATCGACGATCTTCAGCGACTCGCGCATTTCGTCGAGCCGCACCAGGTAACGGGCGAAGCAGTCGCCCGCGGGCTGCGTGACGACGTCGAACTCGTAGGTCTCATAACCGCAATAGGGCTGGGCCTTGCGAAGGTCCCACGGATAGCCGGCCGAGCGCATGATCGGCCCGGTGGCACCGAGTGCGACCGCACCGGTGAGGTCGAGGTAGCCGACGTCCTTGAGCCGCTTCAACCAGATCGGCTGACCAGTGAGCAAGTTGTGGTACTCGTCGATCTTCTTCGGCATGATCGCCAGGAACTCGCGGATCTTCTCGACCGCGCCAGGCGGGAGGTCTTGGATCACACCACCCGGGCGGATGTATTCGTGGTTCATGCGCAGCCCGGTGATCATCTCGAAGATGTCGAGAATCGTCTCGCGCTCGCGGAAGCCGTAGAGCATCGCCGAAAGCGCGCCGACCTCCATGCCGCCGGTCGCCAGCCAGACCAGGTGCGACGCGATCCGGTTGAGCTCCATCATCATCACGCGAATCACCTGCGCGCGCTCGGGCACCTGATCGGTGATGCCGAGGAGCTTCTCGACCGCCATGCAGTACGCGGTCTCGGTGAAGAACGGCGACAGGTAGTCGGCGCGGGTCAAGAACGTGACCGCCTGCGTGTACGAGCGGTATTCGCAGTTCTTCTCGATGCCGGTGTGGAGGTAGCCCATCACGACGCGGGCCTGGGTTACCGTCTCGCCGTCCAACTCGAGGACCAGGCGCAGCACCCCATGCGTCGACGGATGCTGCGGGCCCATGTTGACGACCACGCGCTCTGCGTGCTCGTCGTGCACCTCGGCCGCGATGTCGTCCCAGTCGCCGCCGCTGACGGTGTAGACGCGCTCATCGGACGCCGTGTCTCTACCGGCGTACGGATCGGCAGTTCCAGTGTCGCTACGCATTGTCACTCGCTTGCTCCTGCGCCCGCGCAAAGAACGCGCGCGCTCCGTCGCTACGCATACTGCCTCCGTTCTTCGGGCGGCGGCACGCTCGCGCCCTTGTACTCCACCGGAACCCCGCCGAGCGGATAGTCCTTGCGCTGCGGATGCCCCGGCCAGTCGTCGGGCATCATGATCCGGGTCAGCGCCGGGTGGCCGTCGAAGACAACTCCGAACAGATCGAAGACTTCGCGCTCTTGAAAGTCGGCGGTGGGCCACACGCTCACGACCGACGGCAGGTGCGGGTCGCCGTCAGGTACAGACACTTCGAGCCGCACGTGCCGGTTGTAGGTCATCGACGTCAGCTCGTAGACGACGTGCAGCTCGGCGCCGGCGTCCATCGGGTAATGCACGCCCGACAGCGACGACAACAGCTCGAACCGAAGGTCGGTGTCGTCGCGCAACTCCTGGGCGAGCTGCCGGAATCGGTCGCGCCGCACGTGAAACGTGAGTTCACCCCGGTCGACGACGACTCGCTCAACGGCGGCCGAAACCTCGGGGTAGGCCCGGGCCAGCGCATCGGCGACGTGGTCGAAATAGCCGCCGTAGGGGCGCGGCGTCGAGGGCCGGTTACCGGCTCCCGCCAGCTCGACGCCCGACCCGACGCTCTGGGTCGTCTCGCCGGTCTCCGCCTGGACCCCACTCAGTTCGGGCGCGCCGGAAGGCTGCCCGACCGGCTGGTCGCTCACTGGCACACCTCTTCGTGCGAGCACTCGGCCGCTCGGTCCGCCCCGCGGCGCTGACGCGCCGTCGATGCTCCCGCGCTCACCTCAGCAGGCCCTTCATCTGGTGGGTCGGCACGGCTTCGAGCGCAGCCGACTCGACCTCGGCCGCCCGCTTCGCGCCCTGCGCGCCGAGCTTCGTCGACTTGATCTTTTCGTGCAGCTCGAGGATCGCGTGCATCAACATCTCGGGCCGCGGCGGGCAACCCGGCAGGTACATGTCGACCGGCACCACGTGGTCGACGCCCTGCACGATCGCGTAGTTGTTGAACATGCCGCCGGACGACGCGCACACGCCCATCGCCAGCACCCACTTCGGCTCGGGCATCTGGTCGTAGATCTGCCGCAGCACCGGGGCCATCTTCTGCGACACCCGGCCCGCCACGATCATCAGGTCGGCCTGCCGCGGCGAGGCGCGGAAGACCTCCATACCGAACCGCGCGAGGTCGTAGCGGCCGGCACCGGTCGCCATCATCTCGATGGCACAACAGGCCAGCCCGAACGTGGCCGGCCACAACGAGTTGGCCCGCACTTGGCCGGCGAGCTTCTCGACCGTGGTCAGCAGGAAGCCGCTAGGCAGCTTCTCTTCGATGCCCATGTCAGGTTCTCAATCCCATTCCAGTCCGCCGCGGCGCCACACGTAGACGTAGGCGACGAACACGGTGGCGATGAACAGCAACATCTCGACGAAGAGAAACACCGTCGCGCCACCGTTTTGACCGTATGCGACGGCCCACGGGTACAAGAAGATGATCTCGATGTCGAAGACGATGAACAGCATCGCCGTGAGGTAGTACTTCACCGGGAACCGGCCACCACCGACCGGTTGCGGCGTCGGCTCGATGCCGCATTCGTAAGCGTCGTATTTGGCCCGGTTATAGCGCTTCGGGCCGCTCAGGCTGCCTGCGACGATCGAAAAGATCGCGAACCCGGCCGCCAGAATGAACAGCGCGAGGAGCGGCACATAACTGAAGACCATCGCCATTCCTCACTCTCGAGCCTGCGAACGTGTCGAGCCGGAGCCACAACCGCAGTGCAGTCTAGGAGGGGACGGGCGACAACCCACGCGGGGGGCGGTCAGGCTGCGGGAGCCACCCGGGTGAGCGCGTTGATGATCCGGTCCATGGCGTCGCCGCCTCGCGGGTCGGTCAGGTTCGCCAGCAACTTCAAGGTGAAGCGCATCAGCGCCGGATGCGGCATGCCGTGGCGGGTGAGCGCGCGCATCACGCCGGGCTTGCCGATGAGGTTCACGAAAATTCGACCAACCGTGTAGTAACCGCCGTACGCGGCGTCGAGAGCCCGGGGGTAGGCGCGGAGCGCCAGCTCGCGCGCGGGGCCGGCCGGCCGCGCCAACGCCTGCGAGATCACCTCGGCCGCCAGCTCGCCCGACTCCATGGCGTAGGCGATGCCCTCGCCGTTGCACGGGTTGACCATGCCGCCCGCGTCGCCCACGAGCAGCACACCTCGGTCGTAATGCGGCTTGCGGTTGAAGCCCATCGGCAAGGCGGCGCCGCGGATCGGGCCCCGCGCGTGCTCTTCGCTGTAGCCCCACTCCGTGGGCATCTGCGCGACCCAGCGCTTCAGCAGATCGCGGTAGTCGACGCTGCGAAACGACGACGAGGTGTTCAAGATGCCGACGCCCACGTTGCTGGTGCCATCACCCATGCCGAAGACCCAGCCATAGCCGGGGAGCAACCGGTCGTGTCCGTCGACGCGGTCCCACAGCTCGAGCCACGACTCGAGCCAGTCGTCTTGGTGGCGAGGCGATTCGTAGTAACGCCGGTACGCGACACCCATCGGGCGGTTTTCGCGGCGATGCAGGCCGAGCGCGAGCGACAACCGGCTCGAGTTGCCGTCGGCCGCCACGATCACCGGCGCCTTGAAGACGACCTCGCGGTCAGCGCCGAACGGCTTGGCCATCACGCCGACGATGCGCCCAGAACGGTCGTCGAGGATCGGACTGGTGGCTGGCGTCTGCTCGTGCAGCGCGACACCGAGCTTTTGCGCCCGTCGGGCCAGCAACTGGTCGAAATCGAGCCGGGTGCGCACCAGCCCGTAGTCGGGGAAGCTGGCGAGCTCGGGCCACGGCAACTCAAGCCGCATGCCGCCGCCGAGGATGCGCAAGCCCTTGTTGCGCAGCCAGCCCGCCTCGGCGCTGGTGTCGATGCCGAGCTTGACGAGTTGTTTCACAGCGCGCGGGGTGAGCCCGTCGCCGCAGACCTTCTCGCGCGGGAAAGCACTTTTTTCGAGCAGGACGACGTCGGCGCCCGCCTGGGCAAGGTGCGCCGCGGTCGCGGCCCCAGCCGGACCCGCCCCGACGACGATCACCTCGGTCTCGGTGATCGGCGTGCCAGAACTGATCGACGACGCGAGCGTTACCGCGTCCGTCGACGCGGGGGTGTTGGACACCCGGTCACCGCCTCGAGAAAGCCAAAGTTGAGTGCGCAAGTCTATGCGCCTGCTGGGTCCTGTTCGCCAATCGGCCGCAGCGCCTTGTGCAGCGCAACGACGCCTCCGGTCAAGTTGCGCCACCTGACGCCTTCCCACCCGGCGCTGCCCACCAACGCGGCAAGCTCGGCCTGTGCAGGCCAGGCCCGGATCGACTCGGCCAAGTAGACGTAAGAGTCGGGGTTCGAGCTGACCGCACTGATCAGCTTCGGCGCGTGCTGCAGGTAGGTGTCGTAGGTGACCCGAAACGGGGCCCACGTCGGCGAGCTGAATTCGCAGATCACCAGCCGGCCGCCGGGCTTGGTGACCCGCAGTAGCTCTTCGAGCCCGGCCCGCGGGTCGTGCACGTTACGCAGCCCGAACGAGATGGTCACCGCGTCGAAGCTGGCGTCGCGAAACGGCAGCGCGAGAGCGTCGCCGGCCACGAAGCGCACGCCGCCGACGTCCGCGCCATGTCTTTGTTTTGCACCTTGGACGAGCATGCCGAGCGAGAAGTCGCACGCCAGGCAAGTGGCGCCACGGGTCACGAAACTGGCGGACGACGTGCCAGTGCCGGCGGCGAGATCGAGCACGCGCTCGCCGGGTTGGGCGTTGACCGCGCGTGCAACGGCCTTGCGCCACTTGCGGTCCTGGCCGAGGGAAAGCAAGTCATTGACGAGGTCGTAGCGTTTCGCGACTCCATCGAACATCGCGGCGACTTCGCGGGGCTGCTTGGCGAGGTCGGCGCGCGTCATTTCGGCCACTCGGCATTAGCTGCGATTTCGCGTAGGCGCTGCTTGGTGGCTTCGTCGCAGAGAGCGCCAATTACCCCTGCATCGTAAAGCTTTTTAGGCCGGACGCCGAGCTGCCGCGCAATCTCGTATTCGTGGCCGAGATTTGTGTTGAACATCGCGGGATCGTCAGTGTTCAGCGTGCAATGCACGCCGGCGTCGATGAGCCGCGGGAGCGGATGCGTTTCGATTTGGGCGACGGCTTTGGTGCGCAAGTTGGAGGTGGGGCACACATCGAGCACGATCTGCTTGTCGATGAGTTCGTGCATGAGGTCTTTGTCGTCGACAGCGCTGATTCCGTGGCGGATGCGGTCGGCACCGAGCGCGGCCATCGTTTCGCGGATCGACTCAGGGCCGCAGACCTCGCCAGCATGCGGGACCGCACCTAGCCCACCATCGCGCGCAATTGCGAACGCCTTGGCGTACGGCTGGGGCGGCATGTCTTTCTCGGGGCCGCCGATACCGAGGCCGACGACGCCACGGTGCTGGTATTTGATGGCGCGTCGGGCCAGCTCTTCGACGAGTTCGACGTCGGCCCCTCGGTAGGCATCAGGAGTGAGCCGGACGACGACGCCGTGCTCCTCCCCGGCTTGCTGGGCGCCGTCGCAGTAGCCCTCGAAAAGGTCGGCCCAGCTGACGCCGCGGATCACCCGCTCGATCGGCGAGAAAATCGCCTCGACGTAGACGGCGTTGTAGCTGGCTGCCTCGGCTGCGTAATCGACGACGAGTTGCCTGAAGTCGTAGGCGGTGCGCATGGCGTTCGTGGTGAGGATCCACACCTCGATGAAGTGCGCGAAATCGGTGAACTCATACAGCTCGCTGATGCCTTCGACCGTGTCGGCCGGAAGCGGCAACCCGTTGCGGCGCGCCATGTCGAGCAATGTGGCGGGCCGAACGGCGCCTTCGAGATGCACGTGCAGTTCGATCTTCGGATATCTCACCCGCCCATCCTGTCAGGAGCCCCGACGCTGGTAGACGTTCGGCGGGCGCCGCAAAGCCGGCACCGGCCGGGGCGCACCGCGCCAGGCGCCCCACCCCGGGGTTGGTAGACGGTCGGCGGTCTCTAGGCCGCCAACTGTCTACCAACCTTCCGGCCGGTTTCCACAGCCGCGCCAAGCCGGTGCGTCGTCCACCGCCCGCTTCTGGTCGACCTCGCGGCGCCGAATCGGCAACCACAGTATTGATCGTGCCCTCGACACCACTGCGCGCCCGCACTTCGCTGTCGCGGCTTGCCGAACTTCAAGACAGCGTCGTGGCGCGTCACCAGTTGCACGAACACGGCTATGACAAAGACGCAATACGCGCCAACGTGGCCGCCCGGCGCTGGCAAACGATCGGTCGTAGCGTTGTCGTCTTGCACAACGGCCCCCTCACCCAGCACCAGCGAAAATGGGCGGGAGTAATTGGCCAAACTGACGGCGCGCTCGGCGGGCTGAGCGCCGCTGTCGAGTTTGGCTTTCGCGGGTTCGACGACGACACGGTGCATATCTTGATCCCGCACGGCGCCCGGCCGCGCCCGCTGCCCGGTGTGAAAATCCACATTTCTCGGCGTTTTTCTAGCGGCGACCTGCATCCAGCCAGAACGCTGCCGACGGTTCGAATTGAGCGAGCGCTCGCTGATGCCGCCACCTGGACGACGAACGAACGCAAGGCGTGCGGGATTCTGGCGGCCGGAGTGCAGCAGCGGCTGACCACGCCGGATCGGCTTCGAGCGCAACTCGAAATCCGGCCCATCGGCCGACACCATCGACTGCTCACCCAGGTAATCGGCGACATCGAAGGCGGCGCCCATTCCTTCGGCGAGATCGACCTCGACCGGCTGGCGCGGCGAGCTGGGCTACCCACTCCTCGCCGACAGGTCGTGCGACGAGACCGCAACGGAAAACGTCGCTGGCTCGACGCCGACTTCGACGGTTTCTCCGTCGAGGTAGACGGCGCCCTGCACCTGCGACCGCTCAGTTATTGGGACGACATGGAACGCCAAAACGACCTCGTGATCGTCACCGGCCGGCCGATCTTGCGCTTCTCAACAGTCGCGTTCCGGATCGCCGAAGACACCGTGGTCGGTCAGCTGGCCGCGGCAGACAAACGTTTCGGGCGCGGGGCCGAGGTTGGTAGACAATTGGCGGGCTAGAGACCGCCCGATGTCTACCAGCCGGCGGCCGGTGCCGGGCGCCGCCGCAAGCTGCGCCGGCTGGTGCGCGGTGCCGGACGGCGCGGCTACTTCGCCGGTGCGGCATCGACGAGCGGGAGGTCGCGGCGAAACGCCGGAGCGGTCGAGGCCACGTGGGAGTGCACCCGCGAGTCGGGCGCCGGGTCGTCGGCCGGGGTCCAGTGCACCCGAAGGTGGTTGTACAACGTGTCGCGCTGGGCCGGGACGCGCCCCGCCGTCCGGATCAAATGAATCAGCTCGGCGAGGTTCCACTGATGCCGCGCACCCGCCGACGACACGACGTTTTCTTCGAGCATCACCGATCCGAGATCGTCGGCGCCGTAATGCAGGCCGAGCTGCCCGACCTCCTTGCCCAGCGTCAACTGCGACACCTGCAAG
>JBOGEK010000044.1:0-5473 GCA_050743645.1 Acidothermaceae bacterium | reverse complement strand
GCCGATGGTCGCATTCAGTTCGTCGACCGAGCCGTAGGCTTCGACGCGCAGGTCTGCCTTTGAGACGCGCACGCCGCCAGCTAATCCTGTTTGGCCCGTGTCTCCGTGAGTGGTTGCGATGCTCATGGCTTGTCTCCTTCTATGCTATGCCGCGCGGCTGTTCGTGCATCTCTGATCAGATCGGGAAGACCGACGCCGCGATATCCATTTCCTAAAAGGTATAGTCCATCGAGGTTTCGTATGCGCTCGTCGAGCACTGAGACCGAACATGACTCGTGGATCTGCGCGACCAACGCCTCCATGTGCGGCTGCGCGACCTCGGGCAGGCTGAGACTGGACAGGTAGGCATAGCCGAGTTCGAGTACGCGTGGGCGCAGCGAGAACAGCCGGCCTTCGGTACGCACGTAGCCGAGATCGATCAAGGTGAGCAGAAAGCGCCTCGCAGCGGCGCGGGTAAGGCCTGCCGCGCGTGCGACCTCGCTTAGCGTGAGTTCGGGATTGTCGCCGTCGAAGGCGCGAATGACTGCGAGCCCGCGTTCCAATGACTGCACGTAATCGGAGCCCCGGACCGCCCGGCCGCCACCACCGGCTGGGTCCGGGCTGCTCGGATCGGCCCGGCTCCCTCCCGCTGCCGGAGAACCGCTGCCATCGTCCTTGGCGTCGGCCACGCGCACCACTTCCTTCTCGCTCCACCGCGTGCGCGCGGACCGCCGCGGCGCAACTTCATCGGTTGGCTCGTCCGCGTTCGCGCTACGGACAGCCGTACGCATCTCAAACAAGCACTATGCGCGATCCGCGTGCGTGGGTCAACGAACGCCAGGCAGGACGGCGAAGAAGTCAGCCGGCGTAGTAGCGGTGCACGACCTGAGCGACGCAGACGGGCTTGACCGATTGGTCGCGCTCGACCACCGCATCTATTACCGCCTCGACGCCACCGGACACGTCCGTCAGCGTGGCAAGCGTAGCGCCCAATCGGATCTTCGAGCCGACGGGCACCGGGGCGGGGAAGCGGACCTTGTTCAGGCCGTAGTTGACGGCCATATCGATACCGCGCAGGTCGAGGATCTGCCCCCACAACGGGATCAGCAGCGACAGCGTGAGAAATCCGTGGGCGATGGGTGCGCCGAACGGGCCGCTCGTCGCTCGCTCGACGTCGACGTGAATCCACTGGTGGTCGTCGGTGGCATCGGCGAACGTGTTGATGCGTTCCTGTGTCACCGGCGTCCACTCGCTGTATCCGAGGTGCTCGCCGACGTGGGTACGTAGTTCGTCGAGCCCGTTGACGATGAGGGTCACTGGTCTGCTCCCGTTTCGTTTCCGTTGCTGTGATGGTTTCGCACCTGCGCCCGCAGCAGCTTGCCGGTCAACGTGCGCGGAAGCGCATCGACGAACACGACCGACTTCGGGATTTTGTACTTGGCGATTTTCCCGACCAAGCCGTCGATGATCTGCTCAGGCGTGGCGGTGTGCCCCGCGCGCAGGACAACCACCGCTCGGCCGACCTCGCCCCACCGTTCGTCGGCGACGCCGATCACGGCGCAATCGGCGACCGCAGGGTTCTCGTGAAGCAGATCCTCGACCTGGGCCGGATACACGTTCTCGCCGCCGGAAATGAACATGTCCTTCAGACGGTCGACGATCGTGACGTAGCCCTCGTCGTCGACCACGGCGGCGTCGCCGGAGCGGAACCAACCGTCGGCGAACGCGGCGTCGGTCGCCGCGGGTTGTTGCCAGTAGCCGCTGGTCACGTTCGGGCCGCGGATCACCACCTCGCCCACCTCGCCGGCGGCCGTGTCGCTAGCGTCGGGCCGCACCACTCGGACGTCGGTGAAAAAGCACGGCGTACCCGCTGACCCCACCTTGCGGGTGCTGTCGGGCGCCCGAAGGAACAGCGCACCCGGCGCGGTCTCCGTCAGGCCGTAGCCCTGCAAGAACAGCAGCCCGCGGTGCTGGTACGCGCGGATCAAGGCTTCGGGCACCGGCGCACCGCCGCACATCAGGATGCGCACCGAAGAGAGGTCGGCGTGGTCCCATCGCGGTGAGGACGCCATCGCGTGGAACATCGTCGGCACGCCGAACATCCACGACACCCGGTGCTCAGCGATCAGATCGAAGGCGCGATCGACGTCGAAGGCCGACATGAGTACCGACGCGCCACCTTTGAGGAAGGTCGGTAGGAATAGCTGGTTCAGCGCGGCCGTGTGGAACATTGGCGCGCTCACCAGGCTGACCTCGTCGGCGCTGACGTCGACGTCGAGCAACATGTTGTAGCAGTTCCAGGTGAGGTTGCCGTGCGTCAACATGACGCCCTTCGGGCGGCCGGTCGTGCCCGAGGTGTACTGGACCATGCAGAGGTCGTCGAGCTCGACAGCTTCGTCGAGCGGTTGCGCGTCGGCAGCGGCGATCAGGTCGTCGTACGAGCGCGATTCGGCCGCGCCTACTGAGGCCGGGTCACCGACCATGACGTCGTCGCGAAGCTCGACAGCCGATCGAAGGGCGATCACGGTGTCGGCGAACTTCGTCGTCCAGATCAGCGTCTGCGCGCCGCAGTCAACGAGGTGGTGAGCGAGCTCTGGCACGGCCAGCCGGGTGTTGAGCGGCACGAAGACCGCGCCCAAAGCGCCGCAGGCGAAGAGCGTCTCGGCGAAGGCGGGATGGTTGGGTCCGAGGTAGGCGACCCGGTCACCTCGACGTACTCCGAGGTTGTGCAACGCGTGGGCGAGCCGTTCAACGCGGTCGGCCACCTCCGCGTAGGTCCAGGCGTTTCCTTCGTGGGCGATCGCGATCCGCTGTGGCGTCATCCGGGCGCGGCGCGCGGGCCACGACCCGACTCCTTGATTGCGCATCGCGGTGTCAGCTCCTCGCGAGGCCGAGGAGGCGAGCGGCGTTTTCTTTGAGGATGAGCGGCCGCACCTCCGGCTTGATGTCGAGTGTCTCGAAGTCGGCCAGCCAACGGTCAGGTGTGATCACCGGGTAGTCGGAGCCGAAGAGCACCTTGTGCTTGAGCAGGGTGTTGGCGTAGCGAACAAGCTGCGGCGGGAAGTATTTGGGCGACCACCCGGAAAGGTCGATGTACACGTTCGGCTTGTGCGTAGCGACGGCGAGTGCTTCGTCCTGCCACGGAAACGACGGATGTGCGGCCACGATCGTCAGGCCGGGGAAGTCGGCCGCGACGTCGTCGAGCGCCATCGGATTCGAGTACTTCAGCCGGATTCGACCGCCCCCGGCGACACCCGCACCGATGCCGGTCTGGCCGGTGTGAAAGAGGGCCGGGACGCCGAGCTCTTGGATCGCCTCATAGAGCGGGTAGGCCACCTTGTCGTTGGGGTGGAACGCCTGCAGCGACGGATGAAACTTGAACCCGCGCACGCCGTGGTCGGCGACCAGCGCGCGTGCTTGTTGCACGGCGGCGCGGCCCTTCCACGGGTCGATGCTCGCGAACGGGATCAGCACGTCGGCGTGCTCAGCGCACGCGGCCGCGACCTCTTCGTTGCTGATCGGCCGGTGCCCGGTCGCGGTCTCGGCGTCGACGGTGAACACGACGGCGGCGATCCGGCGTTCGCGGTAGTAGGCCGCGATCTGCGGGATCGTCGGGTGCGAGTCGCTCGCGCCAAAATGCGCGGCCTTCGCCGCTTCGAGTTCTGGGCTGAGCGATAGGTGGCCATCGGCAGAGATTTCGGCATGCGTGTGCACGTCGATGGCGACCAGGTCGTCGATGTTCATGACTCAGCTCTGCGGTGACTGTTCAGACTGCGGTGGCTGTTCAGACTGCGGTGGCTGTGGGGGTGCCACACCGACCGACTGTGGTTCCCGCCCGACGGTCGTGTTCCACGCACCGGCGATGGCGGCGGCGGTCCAACCGCCCTCTTGAAACGCGACCTCAACTTCCTGCGGATGCGACCACAACGACAGCCGGTCGCCGCCGATCCCGATGCACTGGCCGGTGACCTCCTTGGCTGCTGCCGAGGCGAGGAAGACGACGAGCGCGGCAGCGTCGTCGGGCGTGCCGAAGCCTTCGCGTCGAAGCCACGCAGGCAGCGGCTCGCCACGCTGCGCCCACGCCTCGACATAGGGCGCGAACGCCGGGATGGTGGCGGTCATCGACGTCGCAGCTACGGGGACGACGCCGTTGACGGTGATGCCGGCGCGCGCGCACTCCATCGACCAGGTGCGCACCATGCCGATGATGCCGGCCTTCGCGGCTGAGTAGTTCGTCTGGCCGAAGTTGCCACGCTGCCCTGCCGGCGATCCGATGAGGATCAGCCGACCACCATCGCCCCGTTCACGCATGTGCTGGACGGCGGCCCGCGCGCAGGTGAACGTGCCTTTCAAATGCACCTGAACGACGGCGTCGAAATCGTCGTCGGTCATCTTCCACAGCACTTTGTCGCGCAGGATTCCGGCGTTGGTGACCATGACGTCGAGGCGCCCGAACGCGTCAACGGCCGCCGCGACCAGGCCGTCGGCGGTTTCGCTGCTGCCGACCGCAGCGGCGTGGGCGATCGCCTTGCCACCGGCCTCGGTTATCGCCGTCGCCGCATCGCGGCACAATTGCTCGTCGGCGTCATTCACCACCACGGCAGCGCCTGCGGCGGCGAGAGCACTCGCATACGCGAGCCCTAGTCCGCGCCCAGCACCGGTCACGATCGCCACCGAACCGTCCAGTAACGAGCCGTCCCGTAACGAGCCGTCCAGCGACGAGCCGTCCAGCGACGAAGCCGGCATCGACCATTCCTCCCTCGGCCTCACTGATCAGGAATCCTGATGATTCCGTACCGACAGACATCCGTGCAACAGGTGGCGCGTAACTAGCGAGTCGGGTGATCGGAGAGCGCGGAGCGGCATGCGAGAAGGCCGCGCCGCAGCTGTGCGGCGTCGCGAGCGCTCAGTGGCGCGAGCATCTGCGTCTCGAGTTCGGCGACCTGACCGCGGTACCGGTTGAGGAGTCGACGGCCCGCGGGCGTCAACGCGAGCACTAGGCGGCGCCTGTCGTGCGGGTCGCGGTGCCGCTCGATCAGTTCGCGCTGCACGAGGATCACCACCATGTCGGCCATGCTCTGAGCGGTCACGAACGAATCGCGCGCCAGCTGCGCGGATGTGAGGTCGGGATGGCGCTCGAGCACCGTCAGCGCGGTGTACTGCAGTGCGGTCAGGCCGGCGGGGCGCACGATCTCTTCGAGCCGCGCCCTCACTGCCAACTCAACCTGCTTGACGACGTAGAGCAGCGTGGGTTGCGCTCCCGGGGTGGCTCGCGCAGGTGTCGCGTCGCGCGCCGCGGCGCGAATTGTTGCCACGGCGTCCTCCTCGTTCGGCGTAGCTGAAGGCTAGCCGCCGACAGGTTCAGTGTTCGAGGACGATGCCGGACTCGCGCAGCACCCGCGAGATCCCACGGCCGGCGGCGACGAGCGCGGGTGCCAACACCGGGGGCGAGCTGGCGGCGGCAGTCACCACGACCGAAACGGCCGCCACGACT
>JBOGEK010000043.1:0-2718 GCA_050743645.1 Acidothermaceae bacterium | reverse complement strand
GGAAGCGCGACTGGATCCACGATCTTGGCCAGCTGCAACCCGATCTCGTCATCAACACCGGCGACAGCATCGCCCACGTCGACGCCGTGCCCGCGTTCCTCGAGGCGATCGGCCCGTTGCTCGAGCGCCCCGGCGCGTTCGTCTTCGGCTCCAACGACTTCTACGCGCCGGTGTTCAAGAACCCAGCGCGCTACCTGTTTCCCGATGACGGCGAGCGCGTACAAGGCGCCGAGCTGCCCTGGCGCGACCTTCGACAGGCGATGTCGGACGCCGGGTGGGTCGACCTCACCAACGCACGTACCGAAGTGATCGCAGATGGACGTCGCATCGAACTGGTGGGCACCGACGACGCTCACGTCTCACGCGACCGGTACGAAGCGGTCGCGGGGCCGGCCGACCCCGAAGCGTTGATCACACTTGGCGTCACGCATTCGCCGCAAGGGCGGGTCATTTCACGCATGGCGGCCGATGGGTGCGACGTGATCCTGGCCGGCCACACGCATGGCGGCCAGCTGCGAGTGCCTTTCTACGGTGCGCTGGTCACCAACTGCGATCTTGATCGAGGCCGGGCGCGCGGGCTCTCGCGATACGACGGCAGCTGGCTGCACGTGTCGGCCGGACTCGGCACGTCACCGCTGGCGCCGGTACGGTTCGCCTGCCCGCCGGAAGCCACGCTATTGACGCTCGTGGCCGTGGGCTAGACTTCGTCCGCTCCTTCGGGGTGTAGCGCAGCTTGGTAGCGCGCTGCGTTCGGGACGCAGAGGCCGTGGGTTCGAATCCCGCCACCCCGACCATGTGAAGTAGCTGTGCAGTACGCGCTAGCGCCCGGTCCCGATCAGTCGAGGCCGGGCGCTCGTGGTTTGGCCGCTGGCCATGCTGCGCCTCTTGCCAGTTGTCGTTGACGACCTGACGTACGGTGACCGGGTGGGAGTGCAGCAGCCCGAACTCGAGCGGTCGTCGTGGTCGACGGCCGGCGACGTCAAGCACGGATATCCGCCGCCTCGGTTGTCGGTCGGCTCAGTGACGACGGCCTATTGCGGCGAGCCGATGGTCGTCGAAGGTGCAGTCTCGGACCAGCCACCGCGCGACGCCTGCCCGCTGTGCGCGCTTGCTTGGCGGTCGCGGCACCGCAACCCACTCCGGCCGTGACGCAACCGCAGGCCGTGAGCCAGACGATCTCGTGACACGAACAGATCTTGTGCGGCCGAATCGGTCGTCGAGTGGCAATCAAGGCAGACTGTCACCGTGACTGATCACGAGGGTGACCGAGAGCCGTCGTCCGACCAGAAACCTGACGAGAAACCTGACGACATGCGGGACGAGCAATGGAAGGCGCGATTCCGCGCCGCTCGGATGACCTTGCCGGGTTGGGCTCTCGACCGTCCGGAGCGGTCGCTGTACGCCAGCAACGCAAGCGGAACCGTCGAGCTCTACACGTGGGACCGTTCATCGGGCGCGACTCGTCAAGTCACCGACCGCCCGGCAGGCACCCGTCTCGGTACGCTCGACCCGCTCGGTGAGTTCGTGTGGTGGTTCGACGACACCGACGGCGATGAGTTCGGAATTTGGCGGCGCGAGCCGTTCTCGAACCAACACGTTCTGGGCGGCACCGCCGAACCGGCCGTCGCCGACCTCGACCCGTCGTATCCGGTCGGCCTCGCACTGGGCTCGGACGGCACGGCCGTGGTCGGCCGATCAACCGACGCCGGGACGTCGATCCATCTCACCCGGCCGGGCACCGCGACGTCCGTCATCTATTCGCACGGAGAAGATGCGCACGTGGCGGCGCTTTCGCGCGACGGCAGCCTGCTCGCGATCGCCCACAGCGAGCACGGCGATTCGCGCCACCCCGCGTTGCGGGTGCTACGTATCAAGGGCGACGGCGGCGGTAACGGTAACGCCGTCGCCACGGTGGCCGACTTGTGGGACGGCGGCGGGCTCGGGCTCGACGCCGTCGGCTTCGCCCCGGCGATCGGTGACACCCGGTTGCTGGTGCTGCACGAGCGAACAGGCCGCTGGCTTCCGCTGATTTGGGACGTCGTCACAGGCGCGCAGACGGAGCTCAGCGTCGATTTGCCTGGCGATGTGTCGGCGTCGTGGTACCACGACGGATCGGCCCTGCTGATCGGGCATGAATACCACGCTCGCAGCGAGCTCTACCGGTTCGACCTGGCGGGCGGCGACCTCGTTGACCTGCGCACCCCGCGCGGCACCATCGCCGGCGCAGCCGCTCGCCACGACGGCGTCGTCGAGTTCTTGTGGTCGTCGGGGGAGCAACCGCCGGCGGTTCGCGACGTCGCGGGCAATGTGGTGTTTCGGGCACCCGGAGCGGCCGCACCCGAATCCGTGCCGGTCGACGACGTGTGGGTCGAAGGGCCGGGCGGCCGCGTGCACGCGCTGGTTTCCAAGCCTGCAGGGGCTGGCGCACCGTTGCCCACGGTGTTTCTGGTTCACGGCGGCCCAACCGCCCAGGACGCCGATTCGTTCTCGCCGGGCGTCGCGGCCTGGGTCGATGCTGGCTTCGCGGTGATCCGGGTGAACTACCGCGGATCGACCGGCTACGGGTCAGCGTGGCGCGACGCGATCGAGAAGCGAGTCGGACTCACCGAACTCGAAGACATCGCAGCCGTGCGCGACTGGGCCGTAGCGAACGGGTTGGCGGACGAGCGGGCACTCGTGCTCGCGGGCGCGTCTTGGGGCGGATACCTCACGCTGCTC
>JBOGEK010000042.1:0-5450 GCA_050743645.1 Acidothermaceae bacterium | reverse complement strand
CGGCCCGACCCGGCTATTTCGACAGTCCGGCAACCAGGTTGATCATCACCGCGATGATGACCACACCGAACACGTAAGAGAGCAGGGCGTGCCGCAACGCGGTTCTGCGCATGTCGCGTGACGTCAGATCGGTGTCAGACACCTGGAACGTCATGCCAATAGTGAAGCTGAGATAGGCGAAATCTGCATAGCTCGGCTTTTGCCCCTCGGGCGACTTGAATTGCACACCGCCGTCGAGCCCGCTGTAGTAGAGCCTTGCGTAGCGCAGCATAAACGTCGTGTGCACAATGGCCCACGACACGACAACAGTGAAGATGGCAACGCCGACGAGGAAACCACCTTTGGCGCCATGCGTGTTACCGCCCGCCACGATGACGAATCCCACACCGAGCAGGCTGGCGACGCTGGCAAAAACGAGCAGCAAGTCGGTGATCGCGCGACCGGGTTCTTCCCGCAAGGCATAACGGGCGGTTCGTTCGGCGTCCATCGAACCGACCGTGAGCCACGTCGTGCTCACGAGCACCAGCGCGGCGACGTCCCACCCGACAAGGGCGGCGAAGTTCCATCCGACGGTAAGACCCATCACGGCAGTGCCGGCGACACCGCTCGCGAGCGCACCGACGACACGGTGAGTACTCGATGGCGCCGGCGGCGGTTGCGCATCGGTCTTGTCGGCGTGGCCGGCGCGCGATGTGTCTGCCATGGCGCGACCGTACCGGGGTTATCGGCCGCCGCGTGGGAGGCGGCGCAGGCGAACTCCTTAGACTGTGCCGCGCGCGAAGAGGCAGGTCACCTCTACCGAGTCAAGGGAGCGACAGTGGCGGCAACTGGACCGAACCCGCGATCACAGAAGGCGCGCGAGTTCGCCGTCGCCCGGGCGCAGGCAAAGGCCAAGGCGCGCCGCCAGATCACCATCTCCATCGCAACCGGCGTGATCGTTGTGATCGTCGTGATCGTGCTCGCCGTTACGTTCTCGAGCAAGAAGTCGAACACCAGCGCGCCGGCAGCGTCGGCAGCGCTCGCGCTCACCGGAACCGGCTCGACAGAGTGCCAGTACACGCCCAGCGGTACGGCGGCGAAAGACGTTGGCACGCCGCCGGCCAAGGGCGTTGCCCCGTCGACGTACAAGGCAGCGCTGACAAGCAGCCAGGGAACAGTCGTCATCAACCTGGACGGCGCAAAGGCACCTTGCACGGTGAACTCGTTCATTTACCTCGCCGCCAAAGGCTATTTCAATGCCACGTCGTGTCACCGGCTGACCACCAGCGGCATCTTCGTCTTGCAGTGCGGTGACCCGACCGCGACGGGTAGTGGTGGCCCCGGCTACCAGTTCGCCGACGAGAACCTGAGCGGCGCCACCTATCCTGCGGGCACCGTGGCAATGGCCAACGCGGGTCAGGGCACTAACGGCAGCCAGTTCTTTCTCGTCTACAACGACACGACGCTGCCGCCGAGCTACACACCTTTCGGCACGATAACGAGTGGTCTCGACGTCCTGAAAGCCATAGCTGCTAAGGGAACTGACGACAGCAACGGCCAAGGCGACGGCCATCCGAATGTCAAGGTGACCATCGATTCGGTGATTGTCACCAAGGTGTCGTGACGGCTATCGAGTGTGGTGACGGCTATCGCGAGATCTCTTCGCGGTGTCGTTCGTAATAGCGCGCTACCCGAGTGCGGTTACCGCACACGGTCGGCGAGCACCAGCGCCGCCGGGGGTGGGTGGGGGAGAACAGCATCTCGCAGTCGGGAGCTTCGCATTGACGCGTGCTGAGCGCGAGGTCGCTCACCAGGTATTCGGCGGCAAACTCAGCGATCGTCGCCAGCAGCTGGGCATCGTGGTCTCCCGACCTGATCGTGTCGACCTGCCCACCGGCGCTGCTCCATCGCAGCTGCGGCACGCTCGGCGCACGACGCAAGCTGTCGTTGATGCAATCGAGCGAGGCCGCTGGCGGTCGCCGGGCCGCCATGATCGCCTCGACCGCGAAACCGACGTGCTCGCGCAACTGGACGACCGCGCGCCGCGTGCCGTCGGTGACCCGCACGGTCGGCAGCCGGTCCGACTCGGCGACAAGCCACTGCGCAAGACCGTCGACTGTGGCGAACGTGTCGGCGACGCCGCGGTCGGGCTGCGGCCGGGTGTTGACCAGGTCGAGTGGCAGCGGTTCGCCGATCAACGGAACCAAGATCCGCGGTGGCATGGCCTAACGCTAGCAGACCAACCCTAACCATTAGGTGACAAGCGCCACCATGCACCGGTTTTGGTTCAGTCTAAGGACGTTCTGCCGATGGATTCTGGCAGGCGCTGATCGAGCGTTTGGCTACAGGAGGAACCGTTGTCTAGCAGTGTGACCGAGCTCGGAGCGGTTGCCAGCGCCTTGTTCGAGCGCACCGAAGCAATGTTGCTACTGGTCGACGAAGAGCAACGACTGGTCGCAATCAATTCGGCCGTGCGAGCCGTGACCGGTATGGACGCGCAGGCAGCCTGCGGCGACGTGACGCTATTTGTGGGCGCGCGACACGCACCTGACTTCCGTCGCGCCTTACGTGAGGCAGTCCGCGGCGGCGCCGTCATTCACGAGACACCGCTGGTCGACGCCACCGGTGAGCACCGCACCGTGGCTTGGTCGGTTTCACGCGTGAGCGATGATCCTTGCAGGATCGCCTGCGTCGGCGTCGACGTGACCGCGAGCCGAGAAGAACGAGACAGCCTCCGCGCCCGCGCGACGACTGACGATCTCACCGGCCTGCCCAACCGCGCCGGACTGCTCGCACATCTGGCAACGATGGCCGGCAGCGGCGCGATGGTGGTGTTCTGCGATCTCAACGGTTTCAAGGGCGTGAACGATTCACTCGGCCATGCGGCGGGCGACGCCGTGCTCGTCCAGGCCGCCCGCCGGTTGCGGCGCGCTGTGCGCGGCGAAGATTACGTCGCCCGCATCGGCGGCGACGAGTTCGTGATCGTGGTGCCACCCGATCCTGACGCGAGTTTCGAAGGCCTTGCGCGCCGTCTTTTGCGGGCGATCGAGCAGCCGATGGTGTTGCCCGGGGGAGTCGCGGCCACCGTCGGCATGTCGATCGGCGAGGCGACTCTCGCGCCAGGCACCGCGCCCGAATCGGTGCTGAGTGCGGCCGATGCCGAGATGTACAAGATGAAATCGCGCTTGCCTACGCGGACGACGGCCGACGTCACCTGATCCGGCGCTGCTCCGTCGCTGATCCCGCCGTCCGACCTCGACAGCTGGCGAAGCCGTTAGTTTCGACGCTGCGCAAGTGACAGGAATTCGCTGCGGCTCAAGGGATCGTTGCGCAAGCTGCCGAGCAAGGCAGATGTCACCGTCGTCGCACCGTGAGCCGCGACGCCCCGCAATGTCATGCAGGTGTGCTCGGCTTCGACGACGACACCGACCCCTTTGGGGTGCAGATGCGTTTCGAGCCAGCGCGCCACCTGGGTGGTCAGGCGCTCTTGCACCTGCGGGCGGCGAGCGAATAGCTCCACAACCCGGGCGAGTTTCGACAAGCCGAGAATTCGCGCGCCGGGCAGGTAACCGACAGTTGCGACGCCGGTGAACGGCAGCATGTGATGCTCGCACAATGACGTGAACGGAATCGACCGCGCGATCACCAACTCGTCGTAGCCCTCGTCGTTGGGGAATGTGGTCAGCGTGAACTCTCGCGGCGTCAGCAGTTCGGCGAAGCCTCGCACCATGCGGCCCGGGGTGCCTGCGACTGTTTCGTCGGCGAGGTTGAGTCCGAGTGCCTCGAGCAGGCTGTGTGCAGCCCGTTCGGCCGCGATGACGTCGATCCGATGGTCGGGTACGACGTGCAGGTCGGGACGACTCAACTGCCTGGCGTCCTTGTCACTGTCGATGTCGATATCGATATGCGGCTCGTCGAAAACGCTGGTCATGGCGATCACGCCTGTTCTGAGATCGGCTGGGCATCTGCGGCGGGCGCTGTGGAGGCAGTGGACGCTGTGGTCGCCGGTTTGTGGCCCGGCAGCACGTCGATTTCGCTGTGATGCCACACCGGGTGATCGCCCCCTGTCTCGACGTTGAAGCCGTAGTCGAACACGAGCGACCCGCCAAGCGTCGCGCCGACGCAGACGGCAACGGCCAGCACCACCGACAGCACCAGGACGACGATCGGGGTGGATTCCCGGTCGGCATAAGCGGTGCCGCGCAACACCAGGTCGACGATGGCGAGAACCGTGACCGTGATCATCGTGATGGCGTGGGCGTTGATCGTGCGACGAGCTTGGGTGCCCGGCTCGCTCGACTTGTGCCAATCTGCCCAGCCGGTCAACGCGGCGAGCGCCGAGACCACGACGGCTCCGAGCATCAGCCACAGCCCGACGACGTATAGCTGGTGCGCCACGACCGGATGACCGCTGTGCAACAACGCCGACAGGACGTCGAAAACGGCCACGAAGAGATACGCGGTGATCGGCACGTCGGTGAGCGGCGGGTGGAAAGGTTTGCCGGCGAGGCCCCGCAGGCCACGGTTACGACGGCCTCCCACAGTGAAGGAGGGCCGGAAACTAAAGTGCCTCATGATGACTCCCTTGACGCTTCTCGCTCGTGGGACGACTCTAAGACTAGTACAGACTAGCGTTAGTATGAAAGAGGAGGTGGGTTGTCAATGCAACGCAGCGTGAGACGCGACTGGCACGCGGTCGAGGCCCTCTCCGAGCCGACCCGTCGCCGCGTTTACGACGCCGTTCGCGCGGCCCGTCGTCCGATGACCAGAGACGACATCGCTGCCGACCTCGGCATCGGCCGACCGCTGGCCGCCTTTCATCTCGATGCGCTGGCGAAGGCAGGGCTCCTCGACGTCGATTACGCCCGACCACCCGGACGCCGCGGTCCGGGCGCCGGTCGGCCGTCGAAGCGATATCGGACGGCGGCAGCCGACATCAGGCTGAACGTTCCTGAACGACGCTACGAACTTGTGGCGCAAGTGCTTGCGGAAGGAGTCCGCGACGCGGCCGCGTCTGGCGACGTCCGCGCCGCTGTGTTCGAGGCTGCGCGCGCGCGGGGCGAGCAACTAGGCAGGCAGTGTGCGGGCAGCGCCGCCCTGGCTGCCGAAGCCGCCGGCGCCGCCGGAGCAGCCGACACAGCCGGCGTAGCTGACACAGCCGGCGCGGCCGACACAGTCACCGACCCGGCCGTTGACGCGACACCGCGGGCCCGGGTCTGTTCCGTGCTCGATGAACTCGGCTACGAGCCGGCCGACGACGGCGACGCGATTTCGCTGCGTAACTGTCCGTTCCACGGCGTCGTCGACGTCGAGCCCGAACTGGTGTGCCGGTTGAACTTGCGGCTGCTCGAGGGCCTACTCGACGCGTTGCCGATCGACGACCTCGAGGCGCGCTTCGTTCCGACCGCGGAGCACTGTTGCGTTCAGGTTCGCGAGGTGCACTCAGGTCGTGTCGTCGGCTAGTGCTGGCG
>JBOGEK010000041.1:0-5865 GCA_050743645.1 Acidothermaceae bacterium | reverse complement strand
GCTGAAGATGCTCGAACCGTTCGGAATCAAGGAGCTCGTGCAGTCGGGCATGGTCGCCGTGGGCCGTGGCTCCCGCTCGATTACTGACCGCTCGTTGCGCCCGGTCGAACGCATCGCCTGATTTTTCAGTACCCGTAGGCAAAACCAAGCTAAGGAGAGCACGTCCCGTGCCTGAGATCTTCTACGACGACGACACCGACCTGTCGATCATCCAAAACCGCAAGGTCGCCGTCATCGGCTACGGCAGCCAGGGTCACGCGCACGCATTGTCGCTGCGCGACTCCGGTGTCGACGTCCGGGTCGGTTTACACGAGGGCTCGAAGAGCCGCGAAAAGGCAGAATCTGAAGGCCTTCGGGTCGTTTCCGTCGCGCAGGCGGCCGAAGAGGCCGACGTCATCATGCTGCTCGCGCCCGACCCGCTGCACCGCAAGATCTTCGCCGAGTCGATCGAGCCGAACTTGAAGGACGGCGACGCGCTGTTCTTCGGTCACGGCCTGAACATCCGTTACGGCCTGGTAAAACCGCCGGCCGGCATCGACGTCTGCATGGTTGCGCCGAAAGGCCCGGGCCACCTGGTTCGTCGCCAGTTCGAAGAGGGTCGCGGCGTGCCGGTGCTTCTCGCCGTCGAGCAAGATGCGACGGGCAAGGCGTGGGAGCTCACCAAGTCGTACGCCAAGGGCATCGGCGGCACCCGCGCCGGCGCTTTGACCACCACGTTCAAAGAAGAGACCGAGACCGACCTGTTCGGCGAGCAGGTTGTGTTGTGCGGTGGCGTTTCCGAGCTCATCAAGTCGGGCTTCGAGACGCTGGTCGCGGCTGGTTACCAGCCCGAGGTCGCCTACTTCGAGTGCCTGCACGAGATGAAGCTCATCGTCGAGCTGATGTACGAGGGCGGCATCTCGAAGATGTACTGGTCGGTCTCCGAGACCGCCGAATACGGCGGCTACACCCGCGGCCCGCGCATTGTCACCGACGCCACGCGCGCCGAGATGAAGAAGATCCTCGGCGAGATCCAGAACGGCGAGTTCGCCCGCGAGTGGATGAACGAGTACGACACCGGCCTTGCGAATTACAAGCAGTACTACAAGGAGAACACCGAGCACCCGATCGAGGTCACCGGCGCCAAACTGCGCCCAATGATGAGCTGGATCACCGACGCCGAATAACCCGCGGGTCGGGTTGACCACGTTAAGTACGCCAACCGCCGCTTCAACAGGTGTGCGCACCCGTTGAAGCGGCGGTTCGCCGTATAAAGCTGGCGGTTGCGGCGAGCTGGCGGTTGCGGCGAGCTGGCGGCTAGAGCGACCGTTGATAGCTGCGGAACGCCCGCGTCGCCAACATGGCCATCGCCACGGCGAGCGCGCCAAGCAATCCGAGGCGCGGCCACACCGCACCCCACTGCGTCGTCCCGCTCAATGTTTCTCGCGAGGCGACCACGGCCCAATCGACCGGGTTGTAACGCGCGACGTGGCGCACCCACGCCGGTGAGAGTCGGGTGTCCATGATGGCCGACGATACGAATTGCAGTGGCAGGACAATGAATTGGCTGATGCCGATGAGCGCCTCCTGTTGGCGCAGCAACAACGCCAACGCGTTCGACAACGACGCCACGACCACCGAAATCAATGCCGCCGCGAGCAACGTGATCGCGAGCCCGACAACGTGAAATCGCCCGCCACAGGCATAGGCGATCCCGAACACCAGCACGGTCTGCACCAACGTCGTCGCCGCTTGGTACGCGAGGGTGCCCACCATCATCGCGCCGCGCCGCACCGGCGATGCAAGCAACCGATCCATGACCCCGCGGTTCATGTCCTCGATGTAAACCGTGCCCGCCCATGCGCTCGAAAACAGCGCCGTCATGACGATGACGCCCGGCGTGATGAACTCCAAGTACGAGCCGCTTTCGACGTCGAAGCCGGGAATCCGAATAACCGAACGGAAAAGTTGACCGAATAGCAGTAGCCAGATTATTGGCTGCACGAGCGTCATGATGGCGTATGCAGGTTGACGCAGCAGGGTGCGCAACGACCGCGTGGTCAGGTAGGTCGAATGCCGACCAAGCGTAAATCCCTGTGAATGCTGCGAAATCGCGTCGCGGTCACCGACGGCCGTCGTCGCGCTCATGCCGCCACCCCGAAGTTCTGGTCAGAGAAGCTGTGACCGACATGACGCAAGTAGACGTCGTCGAGCGACGGCCGAGCCACCGTGACCGACGAGACGGAGATGCCTGCCGACTCGAGTGCGGCCAGCACGATCGGTACAGCGCGAGCTCCTACGTCGGCGCGAGCGCGCAGTCGCGCGCCGTCGATGGTGAGGTCTCGCAGGCCGTCGACGCCTTCCAAAATGGTGTACGCCCGCCCGGCCACCGCGCCAGTCGGCAGCTCGCTGGTCGACGGTTCGCCCGCCGAGAGCTCAACCACAACGCTGTCGCCGCGCAGTCCCTGCTTCAAATCCTCAGGCGTTCCTTCCACCACGACCCGACCGTGGTCGACGATTGCCAGTCGTTGCGCGAGATGGTCGGCCTCTTCGAGATAGTGCGTGGTAAGCAGCACGGTCACTTGTTCGTGGTCAGAAAGTCGACCGATTTCGGCCCACATCTGGGCTCGCGCTTGCGGGTCGAGGCCGGTCGTCGGTTCATCGAGAAACAGCACTTTCGGCCGGTGTACCAGCCCGATGGCGACGTCGAGTTTTCGCGACATGCCGCCGGAGTATTCCTTCGCCAGGCGGTCGGCATCGTCGTGTAACTGGAATCGAGATAGCAACTCGGCAGCACGCGAGCGCGCCGCACTTCGCGACATGCCCTGGATCAGCCCGGCAAGTATCAGGTTCTCGCGCCCGGTTGCCATCGGATCGCTCGACGGCTTCTGCGAAACGAGTCCGATTGCGTGCCGCACCTGGTCGGGATTGCGTAATGCGTCAATACCGGCGACGCTCGCCCCGCCCGAGTCGGGCCGCGACAACGCCGTCAAAATGCGCACGGTCGTCGATTTGCCGGCGCCATTTGGCCCGAGCAGCGCGAAAACCGTGCCGGGTTCGACGCTGAGCGTTAACCCATTCAAAGCACGGGCGCCGGGCTGCCCACGTCGTCCGGCGTAGGTCTTGACGAGCTCGTCGGCGACGAGCGCGGATAGAGCTTGGGACATGCGGAACTCCTCCATCTGGTGGGGGAGTCGAACGCGAGCGCCTATCGTGATGAGTGCGCCTCGGGACGGCCACTTGCGTCGACTCGGGTGTCTGGCCCCTGGTCGGTGTTCCAGCACCGGCCAGGGGTTCTTATTGATTGTTCGGTTTTGGAGCTAGTACGCGTGCCTCCTCTCCGAGGTGGCCCACCGGATCGGCCATGATGGTCTCGAAAGTGACGCCTTCGCGGCGCAGTTCGTGAATGCGCCGCCAGACCTGGATTCCGGGCATCTCCTCGGTGCGTATGCGCCTGCTCAGATCACTGACGAACGCAAGTTCTGCGGTCAGCATTGCCTGCCGATAAAGGTTTTCGACGACGAACAGTTCCGGCAACCCCATGCGTTGCGTCTCGTCGAGTACCGCCGTCTGGCTGCGCAACTCGATGCGGAGACGTTCGGCGCGCTCTTCGAGCAGTCGCACGACTTCGTCGGGTGGCAGCCCGGCCATCAGCGACAGCCCGGCTTCGAGTGAGGTGAAATCGCGAACCGGGCTCGACAGCAACTCGGCGAGCCAGTCCTCGAATTCGGTGACGCCCGCCTCGGTGATCTCGTAAATCGTTCTTTCCGGACGACGGCCCTCGCGCGTGGTCTCGACCGTGCGGATCAGGTCGTGCTTTTGCAGTGACTCGACGACGGCGTACAGCGAGCCGTAGTTCAGCTTGATGCTCTGCTCTTTGCCACGGGTGCGCAGGGTGGTGGAGATTTCGTAGGGATGCATGGGCCGCTCGGCCAAGCAGCTCAGCACGGCAAGCGCGAGCGGGTTGCCGACCCGGCGTCGGGACACGAAACACTCCTCAGCTTCGATTACTCGAACTGAAGTATTAGTAACGGAGTGAGCCTTGTCAAGGCTTGTCAAGGCTTATCAAGGGCGGTTCAAAGGGCTCGTGCGCTGCCGCTACACTGGCCGCTTATAGATTTGACAGGCGCGTGCTACAGCGTGGTGGCCAACGCCGACGACCCTTATCCAGGTTTCGTTCGGAGGATTGCCCACCCATGAGCAAGCCCATTGTTCTCATCGCCGAAGAGCTCTCTCCCGCAGCAACCGACCTGCTGAGCGGCGACTTCGAGATTCGCAACGTTGATGGCGCCGACCGCGCCGCGTTGCTGCCAGCCCTTGCCGAGGTCGACGCCGTGCTGATCCGCAGCGCTACCAAGATCGACGCTGAGGCGATTGCCGCCGCACCCAAGCTGAAGGTCGTCGCGCGCGCGGGTGTCGGTCTCGACAACGTCGACGTGAAGGCGGCTACCGCGGCCGGCGTCATGGTCGTGAACGCACCGCAGTCGAACATCGTCAGCGCCGCTGAGCAGGCGATTGCACTGCTGTTCGCGGTCGCCCGGCGTACCCCGCTCGCCAACGCATCGCTGAAAAGCGGCGAATGGAAGCGCAGCAAGTTCACCGGCGTCGAGATCCTCGACAAGACCGTCGGCGTCGTCGGTTTCGGCAAGATCGGCCAGCTGGTCGCGCAGCGGCTTGCCGCATTCGGCACCACGATCATCGCCTACGACCCTTACGTGCAGCCGGCCCGCGCGGCGCAGTACGGCGTCCGCATGGTCACGCTCGAAGAGTTGTTGCGCGAGTCCGACATCGTCACGATCCACTTGCCGAAAACCCCTGAAACGTTGGGGCTTATCAGCGAGCGCGAGCTGCAGCTCGTCAAGCCGGGCGTCATCATCGTCAACGCCGCCCGTGGTGGTCTTGTCGACGAAGACGCGCTCGCGATCGCGTTGAAGGAAGGTCGCGTCGGTGGCGCAGGCCTCGACGTGTTTGCCACCGAGCCCACGACGTCCAGCCCGTTGTTCGAGTTCGACAACGTCGTCGTCGCACCGCACTTGGGTGCGAGCACCGACGAGGCTCAAGAGAAGGCCGGCACCGCGGTTGCGAAGTCGGTCAAGCTCGCGCTCAAGGGCGAGTTCGTGCCCGACGCCGTCAACGTTCAGGGTGGCGCCATCGCCGAAGACGTGCGCCCGGGCCTACCGCTCGCCGAAAAGCTGGGCCGCGTTTTCTCAGCGCTAGCAGGCGGAATCGCCAGCCGCGTCGAGGTCGAGGTGCGTGGCGAGATCGCGCAGTACGACGTCAAGGTGCTCGAACTTGCTGTGTTGAAGGGCATCTTCACCGACGTCGTCGAGAAGTCGGTCACCTACGTGAACGCGCCACTGTTCGCGCAGGACCGCGGCGTCGAGGTCAACCTTGTGACCGACGACGAAAGCCCCGACTATCGCAACCTGATCACCGTTCGTGGCACCTTGCCGAACGGTCACCAGCTCTCGGTCGCCGGAACATTGGCGCGTCCGAAGAACGCCGAAAAGCTCGTGAAGGTTGACGATTTCGACGTCGACCTCACGCTTTCCGAGCACTTCGGATTCTTCCGCTACGCAGACCGCCCCGGTGTGGTCGGCATTCTCGGCCAGCTTCTCGGCGAGCAGGGCATCAACATCGCCGGCATGCAGGTGGCTCGAGCCACGAAGGGCGGTCACGCGTTGGTGGCGCTGACCGTCGACTCCGCGATCCCGGCCGCGCTGATCGACGCGATCGTCGGGCGCATCGGCGCCGACTCCGGTCGCGCCGTCGACCTCGTCGAGGCCTAAAGCTTCACCACGCAGGCGGACGACGGCCACGCGCCGTCGTCCGTCCGTTGGCCTGTCCAGGACGCGCCCGCCTCTTGTGCGCCCGCCTCGTGTGCGC
>JBOGEK010000040.1:0-2571 GCA_050743645.1 Acidothermaceae bacterium | reverse complement strand
GCCAAGTTGTGGCGGCAATCGCCGCCCGGACGCGCCCAGTTCGAGACCTCGTACCAGCCGAATCCGGCTGCTGTCAGTGCCTCGTCGGCGATCAGGTAGCGGTCGGCGAGCACGTCGTCGTCGGGTGCCCTGAGTTCGCCGCGCGCGATCCTGCGGGCGAGCGCGGTGCCGTCTTCGACGATCAGCGAGTAGGCGCTGATGTGGTCGGGCTCCGCTGCGATCGCGGCATTGAGCGAGGCACGCCAGTCGCCGTCGGATTCGCCCGGCGTGCCGTAGATGAGGTCGAGATTCACGTGGTCGAAGCCCGCGGCCGTCGCTTCGGCGACGCGCTGCTGCGGCGCACCTGGCGTGTGCTTTCGGTCGAGCACCTGCAGCACGTGCGGCTGGGCGCTTTGCATGCCGAAGCTGATCCGATTGAACCCGGCGGCTCGCAACGCCGCAAGCGAAGCGGCGTCGACCGATTCGGGGTTCGCTTCGATCGTCACCTCAGCTTCGGGGGCAAGACCGAACCGCTCGTCGATCGCGCGCAACATCGCCGCGAGATCGTCGGTTTCAAGCATCGTCGGTGTGCCGCCACCGAAAAACACCGTACTGACAGGCAAATCCGCGACACCTAGCACCGCGCGAGCGAGCGCGACTTCGGCACTCGCATCGCGCGCATACGACGCCTGGCTCGCGCCACCGCCCAGTTCGGACGCCGTGTAGGTGTTGAAATCGCAGTAACCGCAGCGGCTTGCGCAATACGGCACGTGCACGTAAAAACTGAGCGGCTGCGCACCAAGCCTCGAACGGACGGCGGCGGGTAGCGCACCGTCGCGCGGCACAGGTTCGCCGTCAGGCAGGATCGAAGGCACGATTCCTACGACCTCGCGTTCGGCAGCGCGTGTTCGGCGTGATTATTCCTTGCCTGCGGTTGGCGAGGTCGACAGCGCCGCGATGAATGCCTCCTGCGGCACCTCGACACGCCCGACCATTTTCATGCGCTTCTTGCCCTCTTTCTGCTTCTCGAGCAGCTTGCGCTTGCGGGTGATGTCACCGCCATAACATTTGGCGAGCACGTCTTTTCGGATTGCCCGGATGCTCTCGCGGGCGATGATGCGCGACCCGATCGCCGCCTGGATCGGTACCTCGAACTGCTGTCGCGGAATGAGTTCACGCAGCTTCTTCGTCATTTCGACGCCATAGCCGTACGCCTTGTCTTTGTGCACGATGGCGCTGAACGCGTCGACCGCCTCGCCTTGCAACAAGATGTCGACCTTCACCAAGTCGTTCGCCTGCTCGCCGGTGGGTTCGTAGTCGAGGCTGGCGTATCCGCGGGTGCGAGACTTCAACTGGTCGAAGAAGTAGAAGGCGATCTCGGCCATCGGCATGGTGTAACGCAACTCCACGCGCTCGGCCGACAGGTAATCCATACCGAGCAGGCTGCCACGCCGTGACTGGCACAACTCCATGATCGTGCCCACGTACTCACTCGGCGACAGCACGGTCGCCCGCACGACCGGCTCGTAGACCTCGGCAATCTTGCCGTCGGGATACTCGCTCGGGTTGGTGACGACGATCTCGTTGCCGTCTTCGCGAATGACCCGGTAGACGACGTTGGGCGCCGTCGAGATCAGGTCGAGATTGAACTCACGCTCGAGGCGCTCACGCACGATCTCGAGATGCAGCAAACCCAAGAAACCACAGCGAAATCCGAACCCGAGGGCGGCGCTCGTTTCCGGCTCGTAGGCCAACGCGGCATCGTTGAGTTGGAGTCTGTCGAGCGCATCGCGCAAGAGCGGATATTCGCTGCCGTCGATCGGATACAAGCCGGAATAGACCATCGGCTTCGGCAACGTGTACTCGGCGAGCGGCTCGGTCGCGGCCCGGCTCACAACCGTGACCGTATCGCCGACACGTGATTGCCTCACGTCCTTGACGCCCGTGATCAGGTAGCCGACCTCCCCGACACCGAGGCCTTCCTTCGGGAGCGGGTCTGGCGAGATCACGCCGACTTCGAGCAACTCGTGCGTCGTCCCCGTCGACAGCATCTTGATGCGCTCGCGACTCGACAGGTAACCATCGACGACCCGCACGTAGGTGACAACACCGCGGTAGACGTCGTAGACCGAATCGAAGATGAGCGCCCGAGGGGCAGCATCAGCGTTACCGACGGGAGCAGGCACCGTGCGGACGACGTGGTCGATCAATTCCTTGACGCCATCGCCTGTCTTAGCGCTCACCCGCAACACGTCATCTGGCGAGCAACCGATGATGTGCGCGAGTTCTTCGGCGTACTTCTCCGGCTGCGCCGACGGCAAATCGATCTTGTTGAGCACCGGCACGATGTGCAGGTCGCCGGCGAGTGCGAGGTAGAGATTGGCCAGCGTTTGGGCCTCGATGCCCTGCGCCGCATCGACCAGCAGGATCGCGCCTTCGCACGCGGCGAGCGATCGCGACACTTCGTAGGTGAAGTCGACGTGTCCGGGGGTGTCGATGAGGTTGAGCACGTAGTCGGTGCCGTCGACCTGCCACGGCAGGCGCACGGCTTGGGTCTTGTACGTGATGGGGCGCTCGCGCTCGTTGTGATTG
>JBOGEK010000039.1:0-5232 GCA_050743645.1 Acidothermaceae bacterium | reverse complement strand
GCCGCCGACGAGGGCTGGATGCCGCAATCCGCGGAACATCTGGCTGTACTGAACGCACTCGACGTGCGGCATGGCGTGCTTGCCGTGACGCGCAGCGACCTCGCAGATCCCACCGCTGCAACGCAATCCGCACTAGAGGCGATTGCGGCCACATCGCTCGGCGCAATGCCCGCAATCGCGGTCTCTGCGGTGACCGACACCGGATTGACACAGCTGCGAGCGGCGCTCGGCGCCATGACCGCGAAGCTCCCACGCGCCGAGAACGACGCGCCGGTGCGGTTGTGGATCGACCGCTCGTTCACGGTAAAAGGCGCCGGCACCGTCGTCACCGGCACCTTGACCGCCGGAACCATCCGGATCGGCGATGAACTCGTCGTGACGCCGGGCACGCGCGCGACGAGAGTGCGAGGGCTGCAAACCACCGGCGCCGATCGCGACGCCGTTTCAGGTGTAAGCCGGGTAGCGATAAACCTGCGAGGCATCGAACCGGACGACGTGGGGCGTGGCGACGCGCTGGTGACCCCTGATGCGTGGACCAGCACGTCGGAAATCGACGTCCGGCTACGGCTCGACGACGGCCACGCGGATACCGGGCCACGTGTCCCGGCACCTGCCGAGGCGACCAACGAGTTGCCGACCCACGCCGTCCTGCATATCGGTTCTGCGGCGCTTCCCGTCCGGATTCGGCCACTGGGTGACGCACGTAAACACCTCGCCAGGCTGACGATTGATGGCCCACTGCCCATGCACGTGGCCGACCGCGGTCTGTTGCGCGACCCTGGGCTCCACCGCGTTGTCGCCGGCTTCACCGTTCTCGACGTGCGACCGCCCGCACTGTCGCGACGCGGTGCCGCCGCCGCTCGTGCCGACGAACTCGTCGCAGCAGGTGAATTCGTCGACGTCGAAACGCAGATACGGCGACGCGGCGTCGTCCGGCATCGCGACCTCGTCGCCATGGGTTACCGCCCCTTCACCGAACCCACCGCGGGTTGGCACATCGCGGCAGCCGAACTCGATCGGCTCATTACTCGGCTGCGTGACGAACTGGCGCGCTGGCTCGCCGAACATCCACTCGATCAGGGACTTCCGATCGAAGCCGCCCGTTACCGGTTGGGACTTCCTGATGCCGCGCTCGTCGATGTCGTGCGTCGCGCCGCCGGGCTCGCAAGCACCGAAGGCCGTATCGTGTCGCAGCGACCGGCGGCATTGCCGCAGCAACTGTTGCGCGCGGTCGCGACATTGGCCGACGAGCTCTCAACGAATCCGTTCGCGGCACCCGACGCCGAACGCTTGCGCGCCCTGCGTCTCGGACCGGCAGAACTCGCTGCCGCGGATCGCGCCGGCCTGCTGTTGCGCGTTGACAACGCGATCGTGCTGGCCGCTGGCGCCGATCACCGCGCTGCAAAACTGCTGGCGGCACTCCCCCAGCCGTTCACCTTGAGCCAGGCTCGGCAAGCGTTGTCGACGAGTCGTCGAGTTGCCGTACCGCTGATGGAGTTTCTCGACCGCCACGGCGTAACGCGGAGATTTCCCGACGACACACGGCAAATCGTCGAGAACGCAATCCGGTCACCTATCGAAGTACTGGAGTAGGGCCGGTCGCCTTGTCGTGGATGCCTTCAGAAAGGTCGAGCAACGCGGCGTCCGCGGCCATCCGCGGCTGCCAATCGAGTTCGACACGAGCCCGGGTGACGTCCATCAGCGGCGTCTGCGATGCCAGATCTACCCAGCCGGCATCGGTTGGTTGCAGCCGTAAGCGATACCCCACTGATGCGAGCCCGCGCAGCAGCCGCAACGGCACTAATACGGGTCGAGCGCCGAACAACGCAGCCAACCGCTCGACGTCGAGAACCGGATCGGCGGCAATGTTAAAAGCACCGCGAACGTCTCGGGTGATCGCGGCCGAATAGGCGGCCGCAAGGTCGTCGGCGTGCACCACCTGGAACCGGATCTGCGGCGACAGTGGCGTCGCCGGTAGCCAGCGCGGCCGCACCGCTCCGCGCGGCACCAGCCGACCCAAAAAGTAGTGCGCGATCTCGGTGCCCGCCTCGCGCTGGAAGACCAGCCCCGGCCGCATGCGCACGACCCGCAGGTCGGGGTGGGTTGCCTCAAGCCGATCGAGCATCGCCTCGACCGTTGCCTTGTCACGCGAGTAGGACGACGTAGAAATCCCTGTGTGTGGCCAAGTTTCGTCGACCGCCCGATCCTTCGGCCCAGCCGCGTAGACGCCTACCGACGACGCGTGCACCAGGACTTTTGCCCCGCAGGAAAGAGTTTCGTCGAAGATTCGGCGACTGCCGTGCACGTTGGTCATGTGCATCTGCCCGCGTTCGCGGGCCGGCTGGATTTGCCACGCCAGGTTCACCACGGCGTCGGCGCCTTCGAAAGCCGATCGCAGGTCGTCGCTCACGATGTCAGCGGCGACCCACTGCACGCGACCGCCAAATCCCGAGTCGGCGGGCCCGTCGTTGCCAGGAGGACGCCGGGCGATCCCCACGATCTGCTCGACTTCGGGGTGATCCTTGAGCAGGCGCAACAATGCGATACCGACGTTTCCCGTCGCACCGACGACCACGATCCTCATTGCGGCCTCATGGTCGCAACACCACCTTGACCAGGCCGTTTTCCTTGCGTTTGAAGGCCTCGTACATCGCAGGGGCGGCAGAAAGCGGCACCTCATTCGTCACGAGTCCGGCCGCATCGAGTGGATCGCCAGCTCTCAACGTCTCCAGGATTTCCGGCGTCCAACGACGGACGTTGGCTTGACCCCACCGCAGCGTGATCTGCTTGTCGAACAGATCACCGAGCGGAAAGTTTGGAAACCAGGTCGCGTAGACGCCGACGACCGACACGGTGCCGCCTCGACGCACCGATCCCAGTGCCTGCCGCAAACTGATCAGCCGGTCGGGCTGAACCTTCAACGTTTGCAGCACTTTGTCAGGCGTCGAACCCGACGAGTCCATTCCTACCGCCTCGATCACCGAATCCGCGCCGCGACCCTTCGTCAACTGCGCGATTGCCTCGATCACCTCACCGGGCGAGTCGAACTGGGTTGCATCGAGCGGCTCGACACCGTGCAGCGCCGCCATTTGGAGCCGCTCGGCGACGAGGTCGACGCCGATGACCCGACCCGCCCCGTGATGAAGCGCGATTCGCGCAGCCATCTGCCCGACCGGGCCGAGGCCGTAAACAACAACCGTCGACGCAGGTTCGACATCGGCGTAGGCAACTGCCTGCCAGGCCGTGGGCAGGACATCCGAGAGCAGCAATCCGGCGAGTTCAGGCACCGAGTCGTCGAGCCTGATCGGCCCGAAATGGGCCATCGGCACCCGCAGGTATTCAGCCTGGCCGCCCGGCACGCCGCCGTACATGTGCGTGTAGCCAAACAGCGCGCCGCCTTTACGACCGTGCAAGTTCTGGCTCTCTTCACACTGGCTGTACAAGCCTTTCGCACACAAGAAACAACCACCGCACGAGATATTGAACGGGACGACGACGCTGTCGCCCGGCGCGATGTGCGTGACTTCGGATCCGACTTCTTCGACGATGCCCATCGCTTCGTGGCCGATGATGTCGCCCGGCTTCATCGCCATCGAGGCGCCATGGTCGTACAGGTGAAGATCGGAGCCGCAGATTGCTGTCGCGGTCACCTTGATGATCGCGTCGGTCGCCTCGCGCAACTGCGGATCCGGCGCGTCGTCGACGCTTAGGTGGCGCGGCCCCAACCAACGCACAGCCTTCATGGCCGTGCTACTGCCCACCCGCTATCGAGGTAACCGCCAACCAGCGTCGCAATCCGACGTCCGGCGTCCGACGCCCGGCTCGTTATCCGAGCCGTTGGACGACGAGGATCGCGACATCGTCAGCGCGGTCTTCGCTCACCAGCGCGGCAAGCACGTGGTCGGCGAGCTGGTCGGCTTGCCGGCTCGGCGACGTCATCGCCGCCTGAAGCAGCCGCTGCGTTCCGTCATCGATGTCACGGTGCCGGTCCTCGACCAAGCCATCGCTGTACAAGACGATCGCCGCGCCGATCGGCAAGGTTGTGCGCCACTCCACCGGCCGTACCGGCGGAGCGCCGAGCGGCGGGGCGGGATCGAGCTCAGGAAACCACGCGTTGGCTTCTTCGACCACTAACGGTCGTGGATGGCCTGCGGTCGCAAGCCTTAGCTCGCCGGTAGCACAGTCGAGGCGGGCGAACAGCACGGTGGCGATCCGTTCGAGCGCCAACTGGTCCCAGGTCTCTTGCAATGTGGCGATCACCTCGGCCGGCTTTCCATCGGTGCGGGCGCGTAGCGCGCGACATGCACTACGAAGCTGGGCCATCGTGGCCGCCGCTACAAGGTCGTGCCCGGCAACGTCGCCGACTGCGAATGAGACGTGCCCGCCGTCGAGTTCGGCGACGTCCCAGAAATCGCCACCCACCTCGGCGTCGCGAGTGCCAGGCAAGTACCGCACCGCAATCGACAACCCGGGCACGGTCGGCGCACTGCTGGGCAACAGATTCGCCTGCAAGACGTGCGACATCACTCGTTGCCTGTCGTAGCGCCTTTCCTTGTCGACCACGAGCGCGACCCGAACCGCGAGATCTTCGGCTAGCGCAACATCGCGAGGGCCGAAGCGACGACCCGAACCGGCAGAAACCAAAGTGATGGTGCCAAGAACGTGGTCATCGGCGACGAGCGGCACACACATGTAGCTGGTGAATCCGAGTTCTTTGGCGAGCTGGAAATGCCGCTCGTCATGTGTCGTCGCGCGCAGGAATTCGTCGGACATCTCGGCCGACCATGCCGTGGTGCGGCGCTCCATTGCCTGCAGGCTCGGGTGCGAACTCGCACGGTCAGGCGGATAGCACCGCCGCAACTCGTCGACGAGGTGGGCGACGCTCGGATCGGCATGCACCGCCGCGACCCGCGCGAGTTCGCCACGTTCGTCGCAAACGTCGATAAGGCACAGGTCGCCCAAAGTCGGCACGGCCACGGCCGCCAGCGCCTGGACTGTTTCGCTGAAGCCGCTTGCGTGGGCGAGGACAACCGAGGCGTCGAGCAGAAACCGCTGCGCGCGTTGGGCATTCGCCAAGTCATCGATCAAACGGGTGCGTTGTTCTTCGGTCGCCCGCCGCTCGGTGTCGTCCCACAAAACCAGACGCGGCCCAGATAATCGCCCTCGGGATCGGAGATCGGCGCGGCATAACCTTGGATAACGCGTCCGTCGCGAAGCTGGACGTCGAGAAGC
>JBOGEK010000038.1:0-2845 GCA_050743645.1 Acidothermaceae bacterium | reverse complement strand
GTCGTTGTTGCCGCGTTATCCGCGGCTGGTCGTCACCCGCACGATGAGCAAGGCGTTCGCCTATGCGGGTGCGCGGCTCGGCTACCTCGTTGCGTCGCCCGCCATCGTCGATGCCGTGCGGATCGTGCGGCTGCCCTACCACCTGTCGGCGGTTACGCAGGCTGTGGCGAGTGCCGCCATCGCCCATGCCGACGAGCTGCTCGCGCAGGTTGAGGCACTACGCTCCGAACGCGATGCGACGGTGAACTGGCTTCGCAGTAACGGGTTTGCCGTTGCCGACTCCGATGCCAACTTCGTGTTGTTCGGCATGTTCGACGACCGGCACGCGACCTGGCAAGCACTACTCGACAGGGGAGTGCTCGTGCGCGAAACCGGGCCGCGAGCCTGGTTGCGGGTGAGCATCGGTACGGCCGACGAAATGAACGCTTTCAAGCAGGCGCTGCTTGATGTTACGAAGGAAGGCAAGGCGTGAGCCGAAGCGCGCGTGTTCAGCGCACCACCAAAGAGTCTGACGTGCTGGTCGAGCTTGAGCTCGATGGCACCGGCGCGGTCGACGTCGAGACCGGCGTGCCGTTCTATGACCACATGCTCGCGCAACTCGGCAAGCACGGCGGTTTCGACCTGCACGTACGCACTAAGGGCGACGTCGAGGTCGACGCACACCACACCGTCGAAGACACTGCGCTCGCGCTCGGCCAGGCGTTGCGCGAGGCGCTCGGCGACAAGGCTGGTATTCGCCGCTTCGGCGATGCGCTGGTGCCGCTCGACGAGACGCTCTGCCAGGTGGCGGTCGATCTTTCAGGCCGGCCGTACCTCGTGCACACCGAGCCCGACATCGTCGAGTTGATCGGCAGCTACGAGACGACGTTGACGAAGCACATCTGGGAGTCGTTCGTCGCCGAGGCGCGGATTTGCCTGCACGTAAGGGTTTTGGAGGGCCGTAACGCCCACCACGTGAATGAGGCGCAGTTCAAGGGCGTGGCACTGGCGCTGCGTGACGCCGTCCGGCTTGACGGTGTTGCCGGTGTGCCGAGCACCAAGGGCGTTCTCTAGCCGATGAAGGTTGTTGTTCTTGACTACGGGTCGGGAAACCTGCGTTCAGCTGAACGCGCGCTGCGGCGTGTCGGTGCCGACGTTGACGTCACGTCTGACGCAGGCGCTGCGCTTTCGGCCGATGGGCTGGTTGTTCCGGGTGTCGGTGCGTTCGCGGCGTGCATGCGCGGGCTCGACGCGATCGACGGAAGTTCGTTGATACGCAAGCGGGTTTCGGCCGGCGGGCCGGTGCTCGGCATCTGCGTCGGCTTTCAGGTGCTGTTCGGTCACGGGATCGAACACGGCACCGACACACCCGGCGTTGCGGTTTGGCCAGGCGGCGTCACGATGCTCGACGCTCCTGTGCTGCCGCACATGGGCTGGAACGTGGTGTCGCCGGCGTCCGGCAGCACGCTGTTTCACGGGATCGAGAACGAGCGGTTTTACTTCGTGCACTCGTTCGCGCCGCGAGAGGCGCCCGGTCTGGTGACGACGGCAACCCACGGCTCGACGTTCGTCGCCGCCGTCGAAGACGGCCTCGTATCGGGTACCCAATTCCACCCCGAGAAGTCTGGCGACTCGGGCGCCTCGTTGCTGAAGAACTGGCTGGAGTCGATCTCATGAGCTCGCTCGAATTGCTGCCCGCTGTCGATGTCGCCGGCGGCCAGGCCGTTCGGTTGGTGCAGGGCGAAGCGGGTTCGGAAACTCATTACGGCGACCCGCTTTCGGCTGCCCTTGCCTGGCAGGACGCCGGCGCACAATGGATCCACCTCGTCGATCTCGACGCCGCGTTCGGTCGCGGTTCCAACCGCGAACTGCTCGCGGAGGTTGTCGGCAAACTCGACGTGAGGATCGAGATGTCGGGCGGCATTCGCGACGATTCTTCGTTGCGCGCAGCACTTTCGACGGGGTGCGCCCGAGTGAACATCGGAACGGCGGCGCTGGAGAACCCCGAGTGGGTGCGGGCGGCAATTGCGGAATTCGGTGACCGGATCGCGGTGGGTCTCGACGTGCGTGGCACCACGTTGTCGGCACGTGGCTGGACACAGGACGGCGGGGAGCTTTTCGACGTCCTGTCTCGGCTCGATGCCGACGGATGCGCGCGGTACGTGGTGACGGATGTGCGGCGCGACGGCACTCTGACTGGGCCGAATCTGCAGCTGCTGCGTGATGTCTGCGCCGCGACTGACAAGCCGGTTGTGGCTAGCGGGGGAGTGTCGTCGCTCGCCGACCTTCGGGCCCTCGCCGAGTTGACGCCGATCGGCGTCGAAGGAGCGATCGTAGGGAAAGCCTTGTACGCAGGCGAATTCACCCTCGAGCGGGCGCTTGCCGCGGTCGGCGCGGCCTAATCGGGATCGAGACCTCGGCACAGGTACGGCATCGAGATGCGCACGGGGAACGGGCGCTCGAAGTCGAGCGCGTCGTCCGGCGCGAGCGACGCCGCCTCGACGTAATCGCCAGCGCGCAGTTCGAACGCGAGCAGCGTGCGGGCGGACGGGTCGAGTACCCAGTACGACTCGACGCCGAATCGCGCGTAGGCGGCCTTCTTCAGGGTCAGGTCGATCATCGCCGTGGAGGGTGACCGGACTTCGGCGACCAACAGTGGCGCAGCAGGCAAGATCTTGCGAGTCATGTCGCTGAAGCGCGCGACAAAGACGTCGGGCTGCAGAGTCGTGTCGTTGGTGCCGAAGGTGACGTCGAACGGGGCCGCCAACGTGCGGACCCCGGGCGGGCATGCCGCCCGCAAAACGGTGTAAAGCGTGAGCCCGACTTCTTGGTGCTCCCATACCGGCCCCGGCGTCACGAGCAGGGC
>JBOGEK010000037.1:0-4440 GCA_050743645.1 Acidothermaceae bacterium | reverse complement strand
AGCGGGTCGGAAACGGTTTGCTCGAAGCATTTTCTGAGGTTTGCGAGACTTGTAACGGCCGTGGCGTCATCGTGCACACCGACCCCGTCGAGCAGCGACCGCAGCGTGTCGCGCAGGTTCCGAAGCCAGGGCCGGCGACCGTCGCGAAGGCGTCGAATTCGCGTGGTGGCCGGGGCAAACGCGCCGCCGCTGCCGAGAGTTCGGGGTCCGGGGGCGCCGCCGGTGAGATCGCCGCGACGGAGGTCTCCAGGATCGACGTCTCCGCCATCGAGCCGAGCACTGACGGCGTCGTCGAAGGTAGCGCGCTCTCGGCCGAGTCCGACGGATCGCCGTCCGAGACGGCCTCGGGCTCGGAGGGCGTAGGGGGCGCGTCGTCGTCCGGCACGGGTGGCGCATCGTCGTCCGGCTCCCGTACGCGCCGCGGTGGGCGGCGGCGCGGTGGGTCGAAGGCAGCCGCTGCAGCCGCCGAGACGGTGTCACCCGTCTAGCTGCCGAGCAGTGGATCGGGGCACCGCGCCCAGATTGAAGGGTGCGGTGTTCTGATCGTTTTGCGGCGCTGTACCGTCGATTTCATGGCATTCCCGCGACTCCTCCGGCCGCCGCTTCGGCGGTGGGCTCGCAAGGTGGCGCGTGCCTACACGTTGCGGTGCGCGCGTGAGGACGCGCGTGCTCTTCAGCTGATCATTCCCAGCGGGGTATGGGTTTGCGGCGAATGCACCCATGCCACCTTCTTCGAGTTCGCCAGGTTCAGGGCGCACCTCGTGTACAGCCACGCGTGACTATCGTGGCGCGTCAGGCCGGCGTCCCGTCATTGAAAACCATGATGGCGCCGCTGTAGCAGGCGACCCAGATCCGATTCGTAGCGTCGTCGTAGGTGATCCCGATCGGATCGTTCAGCGTGTCGACCGTTTGAACGACGCGCATGTCGCTGGTGCGCACCTTGCTCATGGTGTTCGACATGTAGTTGACGACATAGATGTAGCTGCCCTCGGGCGAAATCGTCATGCTGCGTGGCGCTCGACCGGTGGCGACGCGGGCAACGACCTTGCGCGTGGTCAGGTCGATTTTGTCGACCACGCCGTCGCCATTGATCGTGGCGTAAAGCCAACGCCCGTCGGGACTTATCACCAGATGTCGCGGCGCCGAGCCGACTCCGGTGATCCAGCTGACGGCGAACGACGACAGATCGATCACGGCGATCTTTGTACTGCCCATGACGGCGACGTAAGCGGTGCTGCTCGTCGGGTCGACCGCGATGCCGCGCGGGTAGGCGCCGAGTGGGATCTGCATCAGCGCCTTGCCTGTTGCAGTGTCGATCACGCTTTCGCTGTACGAGCACCAATTCGAGACGAGCACGTACTTACCGTTCGGTGTCACCGCAACGTATTTCGGCACCGAGCCGACCTCGATGACTTGGTCGATCGACAGCGTCGAGGTATTGATGCGGTACACAAAGCTGTTCGGATAATGGTCGCTCAGCTTGCAGGTGTCGGACCCTTCTCGGTCGAACGGCGCCGCGCCGTACATCGAATAGTTCGACACGTAGGCGCTTTTGCCATCGGGGGTGAACGCCGCCTCGACCGGGGCGCCTTTGTACGTGCCCGGATATTGCGGGTAGCCGAAGTCGGACAGCTTCACGGCGTCAGGGATGATCTTCAGCAGTTGATAGTGCCGGTCGTACACGTTGATCGTGTGCAGATACATCATGTTCTGCGCGAAAAAGAGCCCCGAGCTCGAAGCGACGACCGACTTTTCGTCGAGATGACCGAGGATCTTCTTGGCTAGCGTCATGCGACCATCGGGCGGTTTCGCCGTCGGCAACACGACCGGGTCGGACGACGAGGAGCCCGCGGTTTGGCTCGCTGCCGCGCTTCCTGCTGGCGAGTTCGACGCGGTCGCGCCGGGGAGGTTCGGCGCCGAGCCGGTCACGCTCGGCAGTGGGCTCGCTGGGACGACCGCCGAAGCCGTGGCCGAGATCGTCGTCGGTGCCGGGGCAGGCGCGTCCTGGGCCGGTGCGGCGGTGCACGCCGCGGCGAGGCCACCTGCGAACAGGGCCAGGCAGCCAACGACTCCAACGACGCGCCGATTCATGGCGCCATCTTTGCTTACGACCGGATCAGCCGCTCGCAGCTGCGCAGGTTCCACCCCGGTTTGACCCTGCGGCGGGCCGATCCGTACTCTTGGGGGTCGGCGCGCTTCGGCTGCGCCTCTTCGCGCGTGTCCAGATGACTCCACGTCGGGGCCACCCACGCACGATTCAAAGCTTTCGGTGTCGAGCAGGCAGGAGTCACGCGGTGTACGCGATCGTTCGCAGCGGCGGCAGGCAGCACAAGGTGGCCGTCGGCGACGTCCTCGAAGTCGACCGGGTTCAGGGCGAGCCAGGCAGCACACTGTCGCTGCCCGCGCTCCTCCTCGTCGACGGCGACTCCGTCACCAGCGAGGCCAAGGCTCTCGGCAATGTGAGCGTGACGGCCGAGGTCGTCGATCACACCAAGGGTCCCAAGATCGTCATCCTCAAGTACAAGAACAAGACCGGTTACCGAAAGCGGCAGGGCCACCGTCAGGGGCACAGCCGCGTGAAGGTCACCGGCATCGAGACCGGAAAGTAGGCCCGCCGTGGCACACAAGAAGGGCGCGTCGTCCAGCCGCAACGGCCGTGACTCCAACGCGCAGCGGCTCGGCGTCAAGCGTTACGGCGGCCAGCAGGTGAACGCCGGCGAGATCATCGTCCGCCAGCGCGGCACCCACTTTCACCCAGGTGCGAACGTCGGCCGCGGCAAGGACGACACACTCTTCGCGCTGTCCGCCGGCGCGGTCGAGTTCGGCACCGCCCGTGGCAGGCGCGTCGTGAACATCGTCGCGGTGGCGTAGGTCTTAGACTCGCAGGCGGACTGCTCGACACCCGGCCTGCGCTACACGAATTTCTCGTTACGAGGGCGAACCGTTCAACGGTCCGCCCTCGTCACGTAATTGCCCGGTAGGCACCGAACCAGACCGCAGCACGAGACCCGCAGCAGATTTCACACCGAAGATCCCGCAGGCAGCTTCCCCACGACCCGGCCAGGAGGTCGCGATGCCGACGTTCGTCGACCGCGTCGTCCTGCATGCCAGCGCAGGCGACGGCGGGCACGGGTGCTCGTCGATCCGCCGCGAGAAGTACAAGCCGCTCGGCGGCCCTGACGGCGGCAACGGTGGCCGGGGCGGCAATATCGCGCTCATCGTCGACTCCGACACCACCACCCTGCTGGCGTTCCACCACGCGCCGCATCGGAGGGCGACGTCCGGCAAACCGGGTCAGGGCAGCAACCGCAACGGGGCGGACGGCGAAGATCTCGTGCTGCCGGTGCCCGACGGCACCGTGGTCAAGGCCGACGACGGAACGGTGCTCGCTGACCTCGTCGGCGCCGGTACGAGCTACGTCGTCGCCCGGGGAGGCCGCGGCGGCCTCGGTAACGCAGCGTTGGCGTCGCCTCGGCGGAAGGCACCCGGCTTTGCGCTGCTGGGCGAGCCCGGTGCGGCACAAGACGTCGTCCTCGAACTCAAAACCGTCGCCGACATCGCGCTGGTCGGTTACCCCAACGCGGGCAAGTCGTCGCTCGTCGCAGCGTTGTCCGCCGCCAAGCCGAAGATCGCCGACTACCCCTTCACCACGCTGGTCCCCAACCTCGGTGTGGTCGAGGCCGGCGATGTCAGATTCACGGTCGCCGACGTGCCCGGCTTGGTGCGCGGCGCCAGTGAGGGCCGTGGTCTTGGGCTGGAGTTCTTGCGCCACGTCGAACGCTGTGCGGCACTCGTGCATGTGATCGACTGCGCAAATGCGGAGATCGACCGCGACCCGGTCAGTGACCTCGAGGCGATCGAAGAAGAACTCGCCGCCTATGACGAGACCGACCTCGGCGGCGTGCCGCTGCACGAACGTCCGCGGCTGGTCGCGCTGAACAAGGTCGATGTCCCCGACGCCCGAGAACTCGCGGGCATGGTGCGAGCCGAGATCGAGGCGAGGGGCTTGAAGGTCGTCGAGGTATCGGCGGCAACCCATGAGGGCCTGCGCGAACTGCTGTTCGCGATGGCCGAACTGGTCGAGCGCGCCCGCGCCGAACGCCCCGTCGAGGAAGCCACTCGCATCGTGTTGCGCCCGCGGGCCGTCGACGACGCAGGGTTCACCGTTACCCGCGACGGTGATCGGTTCGTCGTCAAGGGTGAACGGCCCGAACGTTGGATCAAGCAGACCGATTTCACGAACGACGAGGCCGTCGGCTACCTGGCCGACCGGCTAAACCGGCTCGGCGTCGAGTCGGCGCTTGAGAAGGCCGGTGCGCAGGCCGGCGCCGAAGTCGTCGTCGGTGACGTCTCGTTCGATTACGAACCCGGCATGCTGGCCGGCGCCGAGCACCGGATCGGGCCACGGGGCACGGATTCGCGGCTCGACGACCGGTGAAC
>JBOGEK010000036.1:0-4346 GCA_050743645.1 Acidothermaceae bacterium | reverse complement strand
TAGCCGGGTCGGGCCGCCGTTGACGTGGCGGCCCGACCGGGCAACATTCCTTCGTCAGTCGTTGATGAGATCGAACGACTCCCAGGTGCTGATGGCCGTGCGGTTGGCGATCAGCGGCGACGCGCCGGCATTGTCGGCCGTCACGATGTCGTTGTTCGCGTGCGCCCTGAAGCTCACACTGCCGTCGGCGTTGTGGATGAGGTCGAACTCCTCCCAGCCACCGATGGCCCCGCGGTTCGCGATCAGCGCTGCGGCGCCGGCATTTTCAGCCGTCACGTATTCGTTGTTCGCGTGTGCCTTCAAGCTGACGCTGCCGTCGGCGTTGTTGATGAGATCGAACTGCTGCGCGGTGCCGTTCGACGTCGAGTTGGCAATCAGTGGGTTGCCGCCGGCGGTGACGTATTCGTTGTTCGCGTGCGCCCGCAAGCTGATCACTCCCCCGGTGCCGCCGCCTCCGCCGCCGCCACCTGCCGTGCCGTTCACCTCGAAGTCGTACAGCGAGTAGCCGTAGGGCGTGCCACGCGCCGTTCCGTACATCCTGATGTACCGCCCGGTGCCCGTGACCGCGAGGTCGTCGGTGCCACCATCACCGGACGACGTGGAATAGATCGTGTTCCATGACGATCCGTCGGCCGACGTCTGGATTTGATAGGCCTTGCCGTACGCGGCTTCCCAGTCGAGAGTGACGTGACTGATGTTGTACGACTGGCCGAGGTCAACCTGAATCCATTGCGGGTCGCTGAACGCGCTCGACCAGCGGGTACTCGAGTTGCCATCTGTGGCGTTCGATGCCGGGAACGTGGCGTTCTCGGTCGACGACGCCGTGGTCGCCTTGCCCTGCGCGATGTCGGTACCGGTGCCACCGCCACCGCCGCCTCCTCCGCCTGGCGCTTTGTTGTAAACGGCCACCCAGTCGACGTTCATCTGACCACCCGAAACAGTCGACGCATTCGGGCCGCCGCCGAACGCTGCCGGGAAGCCACCACCCATGGCGAGGTCGTAGATGATGAAGAACGGATGGTCGACGGCGTTCGACCACGTCGTCGCGTCGACCTGGTTCGCGTTGATGCTGAAGTACTGCGTCCCGTCGAGATACCAGCGGATCTGTTCTGGCGACACCGAGCGGTCGATCTGCACCGCATAGGTGTGATACGCGGTTTGGCAGCCGGGGCACGGGTGCTCGCCACTGCCGATACCGGTCGACTCATTGCACGGTCCGCCGGGGCTGGTGCCACAGTGCAGCGTGCCAAACACCGAACTGCGGCCGTTGATGTCTTCGAGAATGTCGACTTCACCGGACGTCGGCCAGCCCACGCCACTGCGCAACGTCGACCCGAGCATCCAAAACGCGGGCCAGTAACCCGCGCCGTTGCTGGTGTTGACGTTCGGCTGCTGGATCGACGAAATCATTTCGACGACGCCGCCGGCCGGCGCGCCGAAGGTCGCGGCGTTCGTCTCGATACGCCCCGACGTCCAACCACTGCTCGGGCTTGACCCTGAGTGCAACGCCTTCAAGACCAAATGGCCAGCGCCGTCCTGGTAGACGTTCGCGGTGCTGTTGGTCATCGTCTCGATTTCACCGGTACCGAAACTGCTGCCCGGGCCGGTGTCGTACTTCCACGCGCTGTCGACACCGGTGTTGGCTGCGCCGCTGAAGTCGTCGCTCCACGTCAGGGTGAACCCCGACGGTGGGGCCGGAATCGCGGCGTTCGCAACACCCGGGACGGCGACCGATGCCACGCTCGCGAGGCCGAAACTGCCTGCAATCAAGGCAACACTGGACGCCGCCGCCTTGACTCGCAATCCCCTGTGCCCGCGTGACGGGACTCCCCCGGTTTCGATCGTTCCTTGCCTTTTTGACATGGGTTCTCCCTAGAAGAAAGACCGAAAGGCGAAACAACGTGAGCCCCGGGATTCGGTGCGGCTTTCGCTGTCACGGGTCCGCGCCCGGGTCGGCGAGGACATCAACAGATCGACACGTCGCACCCCAGCGCTGCACCCGGTGGGGGCGATCCGGCGGGGTCGAGGCTCGTGAGAGAGCGCTCTCTCGGGCTGCACTTTATCCGCTGATTACCCGGTGCAGTCAAGGGTTGTGCGTGACCGTTTCCGACCAGTTCTGACCACGTTGAGAAGGAGGTGGCGGACAGGCCCATCGCGCTGGGCGGCGTTCAAGCTGGCAGATCGGGTAAGTTGGGAGAGCGTTCTCCAACCGTCCCGTGCCGCAACTGCCATCTGCGCTTGAACCGCTGTGCTAGCCGATCCGGGTCACGGCCTCGACCCCGCCGGTGGCCGTCGAGTGCAAGGCTGCAGCAGCCACAGCGGCAGCCGTATAGCCCTGGTATCCGGTTCCTTCGGTGACAGCCGCGCCAGCGTCGAGGCAGTCGACGAAATGCCGTGCCTGCGCCGTGTACGGCTCAACCGACTCGACATCGAGGAAGTCAACCGAACCATCCGCACGCCAGACCCGCACGGCGCTGTCGGAACCCAGCTCGCCCGACGCAAATTCGACCGTACCCTCGGTGCACGAAACGCGGAACAGTGTCGAGAACCGGTAGCCCGGCGGCATCTCGGTGCTGCCTTCGATGACCGCGAGGCCGCCGCTCTCGTACTCGACGACGACCGAAACTGCCCTGCCTGAGAGGGTCTTGGCGTAGGCCGTCGACGCAGGGCCAAGCAAGATGTTTGCCTGGTCATAGTCGTGCACGAGCAGGTCGACGGTCACGCCGCCCGACTGCTTGACGTCGCGAATCCACTCGATGCCTTCAGAACTCGTCTTCAGCCGAGCCGCACTGACCTTCGTCGGAACCCCGAGTTCTCCCGACTCGACGATCGACCGCACGAGCTGGTAGCCAGGCACGAAACGCACCACATGCGCGACCATAAGCTGCCCGGGCGCGGTAGTTGCAGCAGCGAGGATTGCGGTTGCGTCCGCGAGTGAGAGTGCGAGCGGCTTCTCGACCATGACGTGCTTGCCTGCTGTGAGGGCACGGACCGTTGCCTCGCGATGTAAAAGCGTCGGCAGGCAGATGTCGACGATGTCGATGCTCGGATCGTCGATCGCCTCGTTGAAATCGCGGATTGCTTTGATCCGCAGGTCATCGACCCAACGCGCCGGTGTGCGAGAACAGGCCGCCACAACAGTTGCCCTCCCGTCGAGTGCATGCCACGCGTTGGTATGGGCGAGGCCCATCCGTCCCGCGCCGACGATGGCCACCCGCCAGGCTTTCCGGTCGCTCATCAACAACTCCGACGCAACCCGCGACCCGAGGCGCGGTTGACGAGGCTGCCCGCCGTGTAGGCAAGCACGCCGTTGACGTAGACGTGCTCAATGCCCCGCGCCGGACGCCGCGGGTCGTCGTAGGTCGCGACGTCGCTCACCACAGTCTGGTCGACGACCACGACATCGGCGGCGTATCCCGCACGCAACAGCCCTCGATCTGCCAACCCGAAGCGGCGCGCCGCATGGCTCGACAAGTGCACACTCGCCTCGCCCCACGTCCAATCGTGCAGCGCACGGGTGTGGACGCCGAGGAACCTGGCGAAAGTTCCCCATCCGCGCGGATGCGGTTTGCTGCCCAAGAAAATGCCGTCTGAACCAGCGACGTGCGCCTCGTGTCGCAGCAACGCGCGCACATCGTCGTCGGTATTTGTGGGCGGCTGTCGAAATACGCAGCCGACGCGCAAGTTCGCAGCGACCAAAAGGTCACACACGAGTTCGCCAACCGTGAGACCGGCCTGCGCTGCGGCAGCGGGCAGCGCAAGACCCTCGACCCACGCATACTCGGGCGAATCTACGTAAGACAAGCGCACCCGCGCGAGTTCGTCGGCGCGTGGCTCGAACCATTCGCTGCGCAAGCCCGTGCGAATCGACTCGTCTCGGAGCGCGCGAACCGTACCTTCCGGACCGGAATCTTGAAGTGCCGGCGGTAGCGCCAACATCGCCAGTATCGACGATCCCGAGGTGTACGGGTAACTGTCGAACGTGGCATCGATTCCGTCAGCTCGTAACTCATCGATCAACGCGGTGAGCATGTTGGCCGGACCGTGGTAGTGGCTCACGTGCGGGCTGACCCCACTGAGTTCGGCGATCCGACGCACCTCAGAAATGCCGTTTGCTGCAGCCGCTTCGTAGCCGCGCATGTGCGTCACGTAAGGTGCGCCGTACCGTGTAGCAACCTGGCTCAATGCGCCGAGTTCAGCCGCATCGGCAAAACGACCCGGCACATAGTCGAGCCCCGACGACAAGCCGAGAGCGCCTTGTTCGAACCCCGCTTCGGCCAGCCGCTGCATCGCAGCAACCTCGTCGGGCTCGGCGCGGCGACTAACCGCGCCGAGCACCTCGTAGC
>JBOGEK010000035.1:0-9344 GCA_050743645.1 Acidothermaceae bacterium | reverse complement strand
CCCCATAAAGTGACCGCCAGCCTACTTAACGTGGTCAACCCGCCCAACCCTGAGGCTTGGCGCGCGGGCGGGGCGGGGGCGGGGGCGTGCGGGCGGCTCGAGCGCTGGGGGTTACTTGAGCTTCGTGCCGGTGCTGCGGAGGTTTTCGCAGGCCTCGACGACGCGGGCGGCCATGCCATTTTCGGCCAGCTTCGACCACGCTCGCGGGTCGTAGGCCTTCTTGTTGCCAACCTCGCCGTCGATCTTCAGCACGCCGTCGTAGTTCTTGAACATGTGCTCGACGACCGGCCGGGTGTAGGCGTACTGGGTGTCGGTGTCGACGTTCATCTTCACGACGCCGTAGTCGAGCGTCTCGCGGATCTCCTCGAGAGCCGAGCCCGATCCGCCGTGGAACACCAGGTCGAACGGCTTCTCGCGCCCGTACTTGGCGGCCACCTCGTCTTGGATGTCCTTCAGAACCGACGGGCGCAGCTTCACACCGCCCGGCTTGTAGACGCCGTGCACGTTGCCGAACGTGGCGGCCAGCAGGTAGCGGCCGTTCTCGCCGAGCCCCAGCACCTCGGCGGTGCGCAGCGCGTCGCCCGGCGTCGTGTAGAGCTTGTCGTTGATCTCGTGCGAAACGCCGTCCTCTTCGCCGCCGACGACGCCGATCTCGAGCTCCATGATGATCTTCGCGGCGGCACAACCTGCCAAGAGCTCGTGCGCGATCTTGAGGTTCTCTTCCATCTCGACCGCGGAGCCGTCCCACATGTGCGAGCCGAACAGTGGGTTCTGGCCGCGCGCCACGCGCTCCTTCGACACTTCGAGCAGCGGGCGCAGGTAGCCGTCGAGCTTGTTCGGCGGGCAGTGGTCGGTGTGCAGCGCGATGTTGACGTCGTACTTCGCGGCGACGACGTGTGCGAACTCAGCCAGCGCGATCGCGCCGACCACCATGTCTTTGACCTTCTGGCCCGACGCGAACTCGGCGCCGCCCCACGAGAACTGGATGATGCCGTCGCTCTCGGCCTCGGCGAAGCCCTGGATGGCCGAGTTGATCGTGGACGACGACGTCACATTGATCGCGGGATACGCGAACCGGCCAGCCTTCGCCCGGTCGATCATCTCGGCGTAGACCTCGGGGGTGGCGATCGGCATTGTCGTGCTCCTGATGTTCAGATGGACGGGTTTCAGACGGGCGGGATGCAAGGACGAAAAGTTTGGACGACGTGACGCGCGCCCTCCACGACGTCAAGCCAAAAGATCAAGGCGGACGACGAGAAGCAGGCGATTCCGATCACTACCGCCAAGTATCGCGCATGGCACGAGTCCCGGGTCGGGGAGGTTCTCAGGTACCTTCGCCTGGTGCCCCATCTCATCGCGGTGCTGCCGCATGCCGCCGCGCACGTCGTCGCGCTGAACCCGCTCGACGCCCGCTCGATGATCACAACCTTCGGTCTGGCCGGCATCTTCGCGATTCTGTTCGCCGAGACCGGCCTGCTGATCGGGTTCTTCCTGCCCGGCGACACCTTGCTGGCACTGGCCGGCGCGTTTGCGGCGTTGCCGGTGAGTAACTCCAGCCACCTGCCGCTGGCCACACTGCTCATCGGCTGTCCGATTGCCGCGATTATCGGCGCTCAGGTGGGCTATCTGATCGGCGTTCGTGGCGAGCACGTGATCGCCAAACCGGGGTCATCGTTCGCGCATTCGATAACCCGCATCGAGCCGCTGCTCGGAAGGTTCGGCGAGGGCTGGGCGGTTTTCCTGTGCCGATTTATCCCGGTGCTGCGTACGTTCATGAACCCGATGGCCGGCATCATCGAGATGCCCGTGCGCCGTTTCGTGCTGGCCAACGTCGCCGGCGGCCTGCTGTGGACCATCTCGATCCTGCTCGCCGGGTACTACGCCGGCGAGAAGCTGCACATCGAGAAGTTCGTGCTGCCGATCGTGGCCGCAGCCGTCGTGCTTTCGCTGCTTTCGCTGGCTTTCGAGATCCGCCGCAATCACCGCCGTAACGCAGCATCTGCAGCGGACGGCGATGCCGCCGTGCAGGGTCAGGACTCCGCCGCCGAAGGCCGCTGAGCCGTGCGGGCGAAGCTCCCCGCCGCCGAAGGCCGCTGAGCCGGGCGGGGCTCTCCGCCGTCCGAGCCAACTTCGGCTCTGCGCTTCGTCCGAGCTGCTCCTGGTCCGAACGGAGTTCGGCTCTACCTCTGGTCCGAACGGAGTTCGGCTCTACCCCTGGTCCGAACGGAGTTCGGAAAAATACAAGCTCGCATTATTTCGCGTAGGCGACAATGGACTCGACCAATTGCGAACGATCAGTGGAGGCACGACCCTGTGAGCGACGCTGACCAGGCGATCGTCGCGAAAGAGCTCACCAAGGCGTTCACCATCGCCCGCAAGCACGAGGGCCGGTTCGCGGCCGTGCGGTCGTTGTTCGACCCGATCCGCGAGCAGCGCACGGTGGTCGACCGGCTCACGATGAGTGTGGCCCGCGGTGAGATCGTGGCGTTGTTGGGCCCTAACGGTGCGGGCAAGTCGACGTCGATCAAGATGCTTACTGGGATTTTGACCCCGACGTCGGGCGAGGTCCTGGTCGACGGCCGGGTGCCGCATCGCGATCGCATCGGCAACGCACGCTCGATCGGCGCGGTGTTCGGCCAGAAAACCCAACTGTGGTGGGACATTCCGGCTCGTCAGTCGCTCGCGTTGTTGCGCGACATCTACGACATCCCGAAGGCCGTCTACGACCGACAGCTTGCCGATTTCGACTCGATCCTCGAACTTTCGCAATTCTGGGAAACCCCGGTGCGCAACATGTCGCTCGGCCAGCGGGTGCGTTGCGAGATGGCAGGCGCCATGTTGCACGACCCGCCGATCGTCTTCCTCGACGAGCCGACGATCGGTATGGACGTCGTCGTGAAAGAGCAAACCCGCGAATTCCTTCGCTACCAGGTGCAAGAACGTGGCCGCACGATCGTGTTGACCACTCACGACATGACCGAAGTTGCTCGACTTTGCGAGCGGGTGCTGCTGATCAACTACGGTCGGCTGATGTTCGACGGCACGCTCGAACAGTTGAAGGCCGAGCACGGTGGCCGGCCGCAGGTCAATGTCACGTTCGCAGAGCCTGTCGCGGTGGTCGAGGTGCCGGGTGCCCGGGTCGTGAGTCACGACGGTATGCGAGCCGTCGTCGCACCCGATGGCGCAACCACGGCCGAGGACGTCGTGCGTTCGTTGATTTCACGCTTTCCCGTTGTCAATATCGGCGTCGAAGAGGGCAACCTCGAAGACCTCATGCGCGACGTTTATCTCGCCAAGCTCGGCGAGGCGCCTGTAAACGCGAGCCACCCGGCATGACGAGCATCGCGCTACCTGGCGCCGAACCGCGGCGTGCGCTACACCGATCGTGGCGGCTGCTGCGCGTCGGAGTGTTGAACGAGCGGGCGTTTCGCATCAGGCTCGTCATCGCGCCGCTGACCCTCGCCGTCCAGCTGTATTTGTACGACCGGCTCTGGACTGCGGTGTTCAGCCATACGACCAAGGCCGGCGGGCTCACTCTGAAGCAGACGCTGGCCTACTCGTTGATGGCGTTGCTTATCGCGCGAATTCGCTGGAATGCAAGGGGTTTCCCAACCCGCGACAGCGTGGCGATCAGCGTACGCGAGGGCACGATTGCCTATTGGTTCATGCGACCCATTTCGCCCGGCCGCTTCTACATGTGGCGGCAGGCCGGTGACATGGTTTATGGCGCGGCGTGGGCGGTGCTCGGCTATACCGTGATTTTGGCGTCAGGTCTGATCGCGCCACCACATGGGCTTAAGGGCGCAGTGGTCTTCGTCGTCAGCTTGCTGCTCGGCCAGGTCGTCCTCTACTACCTTGGTGCCATCGTCGACATTTCGATGTTCTGGATGCTGAGCAACAACGGCCTGGCGCGCATGTACTACTTCGTGCAAGACCTACTGTCGGGTGTGTTCGTGCCGCTGCCGTTCATGCCGGCGGTCATGCTGGCGTTCGCAACGTGGTTGCCGTTCAGCAGCGGGGTCAACGTTCCGATGTCGCTGTACGTCGGTCGCATCCCGCTTTCGCATGCCCCAGGGCAGCTCGCGCTCCAGTTGTTTTGGTGTGTGGTGCTAGCGCTGGTGACGAAGTTTATGTGGTCGAGGGCGTCGCGGCGCGTCACCGTGCAAGGTGGGTGATTACGTGACGGCCATCACCGAGCTGGGTCCGGCAGGGCGCACTCACCAGTTACGCCACACATTGCGGGTCATTCGCAAGGTGACCGCACTGAACCTGCACGCCCGGATGGAATATCGGGCCGATTTCATCATCTCGCTGCTGTTCGGCATCATCTGGCAGACCTCGACGCTGATGTTCGCGAGCGTATTGCTCACCCGGTTCAAGAACGGGCTTGGCGACTTTCCGTCGAGCGGAGTGCTGCTAATCATCGGCTTGCGATTGTTGTCGCACGGCCTTTACGTCCTGGGATTTTCCAACCTCGGCTGGTTGCCCCGACTCGTCGATGAAGGCCGCATGGACGGCTACTTTCTTCGTCCGGTACCCGTCTTCACCCAGCTGCTGATCAGCCAGTTCAACGTCAACGCAATCGGCGACCTCGCCGTCGGTGCATCGACGCTCGGCTTCGCGGTCGCCTTCATCGACGTGCACTGGACCGTCGCCCGGGCGCTCTACCTCACGGCTGCGGTCATCGGTGGGTTCCTGCTCGAAGCGGCCCTGCAACTGATGCTGGCGTGCCTGTTGCTGCGCTCGCCGGGTTCGCGTGTGCTCGGCTCATGGGTCGATGAGTTGATGTCGACGTTCGGCAACTACCCGCTTTCGATCGTGCCGAAGGTCGTACAGGGCCTGTTCACTTTTCTGTTGCCGTTGGCGTTCGTGGCCTACTTCCCCGCCGAGGTTGTGCTCGGTATCGCACCAAAGCACGGCGCGATGTCGATCGTCGTCCACTGGTCGCCCATCGTCGGCTTCGGGCTTTTCTTGGTTGCGCGCAGGGTCTGGAATTACAGCCTGCGCCACTACACAACGGCAGGTGGCTAGTCCGCGTGACGGCCCCGCCGAGTGTCGAGCAACGGTTGGCAAAACGGCTGCCGAACCAACACATACTCAACACTCGACGGGGGACCGCTTGACGGTTGCCGCTACGGCTGAACCCACGGTGAGGGTGCCGGTGGTTCCACCCGGGTGGGCAGGTCTTGGCAATACGTCGGCGTTGTCCAACCGCCGTCGTTACTACTACCAAGAAGCTGGACGTCGAACTCCGGCGTGCCCGTGAAGTGGAACGTGCCGCAGTCGTTGATGCCCGGCACCCCGACGCCTCGGGCGTCGACGTTGTCGAACGTCGCCCAACCGGCCGCTCGTGCATTCACCACCGACGTACCGGTGCCATCGACCTTGATGTTTCTGAAGTGGACGTTGCTGATGACGTACTGGTCTTTCACCGGGAAGTCGGTCACGAACATCACCGCGTCGTAGTCGTTGTCGAGGAAGCTGCTATCACTGACCTCGATATCGGCGGTGATCGACCCTTGCAGTGCGTAGAACCACATAGCGCCGATGCCGATGTTCCAGTTGTAGTCGAGAATTCCGGCCCGAACCGTGGTGTTGCGGGCGAACGTCAACGTTCCGGTGAACGGCGTCGCATTGAACCGCGAGCCGACCTGCAGGCCGCTGCCCTCACGCACCGGGTCGGCGACCACGTTGTCGGTCACCGTGTTGTTCGTGCCACCGTAGATCGCGATGTCGTTCGCGAGTGTTGGTGACTGCACGGTGTTGTGGTCGAACACGTTGTCGTGATCGGCGTTGATTTCCGACCACATCGCAAGTCCGTCGTCACCGGTATTTCTGATGAAGTTGTTGGTGACGCGCACGTTCGAGATGCCGTCATGCAGGTTGATGCCGTCAGCTATCTGGTCGACGATCATGTTGTTCTTAATGGTCAGGCCGCTGAACGGACCGTCGAACCACATGCCCACCTTGGTGTGCTGGATGTACAGACCCTCGATGGTCGAGCCTCCACCGATCGCGCCGCCGACGCCGTTCACCTGATCGGTGTCGACCCGTGCGTTGACGTTGCTTTCGATGGCGAAGTTCGACAGGTGCACGTTGGTACTGCCGCCGACCGAGGCGTCTTTACCGTAGAAGCCTGGGCCGGTGTTGGCGGCCGAGCCGTCGGGATTCGTGATCGGCGTCTGGTGGCCTTCGACGATCGAGTACCAGTTGCCGGCACCCTCGACGGTCACGTCGTCGACGATGATGTGCCGGTTCACCTGGAAATGACCCGCTGGGATGAACACGACTTTGTGCTGGGCTCGACCGGCTGCGATGGCGGCATCGAAGGCGTCAGCCGAGTCACGTTGCCCGGTTGGATCAGCGCCAAAAGCCAGTACTGACAGGGAATTGTGCGGCTGGTGCGCCGGCTTTGCGACGTCCTGAAAATCGACGAGATCGATCGCATACCAGGCTGCGTCAGTGTTCTCGGGCACCTGGAGCCTAAGCGTTTCGCCGCGGTGATACGTCTTGCCGAGCAGCAGCCGTTGCTCGTCGTAGAAGTGGCTGGGCCGGAGCGGCGTCGGGAAAACGGGGGTCGGCGTTGTGGCTGAAGGCACGCAGCCGCACTCGAAGGTCCACCAGTCTGGTTCGATGCTCTGGGCGTTGGGGTCGTTGGTGAACGGATACAGGTTGTAGAGCCAGCTGTACTGCGACGTCAGCGTCATCGTCTGGTTGTGCTTGCCGTCGACCGAGACGGTCAATGGCGCGGTGATGCCGCCGCCGTTCGCCGCATCGGGAATGCTGTATCGAACGTTGATGGCGTTGGTGTCTCGCGGCAGGGTGAACTCGACGTACTCGCCGGGCTTGGTGAGTTGGACGGCGCTTCGCCCCGATGCCTCTGAGGCAAGCGTGAACCACGTGCGATCCGGTCCGATGATGCTGCCGTTCGTCTTGGCGGTCTCGGCCTCCTCCTCAGCAAACGGGACGTCGGCGCCGCGCCCCGCAGTCAGTGCTGGCGACAGCGCGGCGACGGTTTCTGCGCCGCTCGACGGCGAATCGTGGCCGTGGCTACTGCTGCCGTCGTTTCCCGGCACGGCGAGCGCTGAGCCGACGCCGGTAGTCGCTCCGAGGGCGACCGTTAACAGCACGCACGCGGACGCCGTCGCGCCCGCGCGAAAACGTGACCGGCGGCTCCCAGTGGCGCCGCCGAAGCTTGCAGACCTTCGGGACATTCGTACTCACTTCCGTGCACAAGGAATTGCGCATCCGATCGGTGGCCCGGCGGCGGCGGGCAGGGCAGGAACTCGCCAACGCGCGGGATGGTTGGCTGAAGATAGGCCACAGCATCTGCAAGCAGCAAGACCTATCTTGTTGACAGTAGCCGCGCTATAGTCGGACACTTGCAAGAAAGCGTCGCCGAGTTACGACGACAGCGCTTACGACGGCTTGCTCGCGGCACCTGAAGGCGTGCATGATGCAGACGCCAACGGGCGATACCCTCGCGGATCGCGCGGCGCCAGGGCGCGCTTCAGGCGATGAGCAGGCGAAGGCCGAGCTCCGCCGCTTCGAGATCGAGTAGTTCGTGGTTGCGCTCCGCCCACCGGCCAGACGCGAGGTCATCACGAAGGCTGCGCACTGCGCGCTGTTCGGCGTCCGGCCCGACGCTGGTCCACACCGAGATCCCGCGGCGAACGTTCTCGTCGAGGTAGGCGGGCTCGTAGGAGCCGGTACCTGCCCCGACGTTCAGTACGGTCCGAGCATCGCCTAGTGCCGCCCAAAGCTGCCTAGCGATCCGCGGTTCAGTGCGCCGGGTGACGGTATAGCTGGCGCCGAGCGTGTCGTACAGCTGCGCCCTCGACATTGGACCGCCTCGCCAAGCTCGTACTCAGACGAGGCCGAGGTCGGCCAGCGAGTAGGCAGCGCGGTATTCGAGGCCAGCATTCGCCACAGCGTCAGCCGCACCACGCTCGACGATGACGGCGACCGCTACGACGTCCGCGCCCGCTTCGCGCAGCGCTTCCACGGCGGTCAGTACCGATCCACCGGTCGTGGAGGTGTCTTCGACCGCAAGCACGCGGCGGCCCGCGACGTCAGGGCCTTCGATCCGGCGCTGCAGCCCGTGCGCTTTTCCTTCTTTGCGGACGACGAACGCATCGAGCTTGCGGCCGCGCGCCGCGGCCGCGTGCAGCATCGCCGCGGCAACCGGATCGGCGCCGAGCGTGAGTCCGCCAACTGCGTCGAAGTCGAGGTCGTCGGTCAGATCGAGCATGACCGAGCCGACGAGCGGAGCCGCGGTTGCGTCGAGCGTGACGCGGCGCAGATCGACGTAATAGTCGGCCTCGCGGCCCGAACTCAACGTCACCTTGCCGTGGACGACGGCCTTGCTGGCGATCTCGGTCAGGAGCGCGTCGCGGTCAGCTGAGGTCATGTCCTGAGCGTATCGGCAGTGGGTAATGAGCGACCGGTTGAGGCTAGCTGGCGACGACTCCGCCGCCACCGTTGCCGCCGTCCGTACCGCCGCCGTCCGTACCGTCGTTCGGGGTGCCACCGCCGCCGGTGTCACTGGTGCAGGCTTGGCCGTGGTCGCCGCCGTTGCCACCGCCGTTGCCGTTGTCTCCGGTGTGCGGGTTTCCACCGCTGGAGTTGTGGCCGCAGTTGCCCCAGCCCTGGTCGCCGCCGTTCGCGGGGGTCGGGCCTTCGGGCGTGGTGATCGCGCCGCCAGGACGGTTGGTTGGGCTCGCGAATGCGGTCGCCGGGACGGCGAGGGTGGCAAGGCTCAGGGCGGCGGTCACCGCAACTGCAAGACGGCGCATGAAATCTCCTAGGTTCGAGCAGCGCGGTGGGGGGTTCGTGCTGCCCTCTTGCCGTCGGCCGATTGGCCCGGAGTGCGTACCGCCAAAAGGGTTGTCTTCTGGCATTTAGGGCCTGCGCGCACCAATGCGTCGACGACGAGCAAGCCGGACTACGAACGACGACGGCAGGTGGCGGCCGACTCCGACAACGAACCGATACCGCTTGCTGGGGACCGAGATCACCTTGCCGCGAGCGAGATCTCGCAGGCACTCGTCGATCACGCGGTCGACGCTGAGCCACATGAACTTCGGGGCGCCCGAGGTGTCGACCTTGCCGCGCTCGTGGAACTCGGTGTGCACCAGGCCCGGGCACAGCGCGATCGCTTGCACGCCAGTGCCTGCGAGTTGCGCGCTGAGCGTTTCGCTGAACCGAACCGCCCACGCTTTCGCGGCGCCGTAACTGTTGTACGACAAGATTCCGGCAACGCTGGCGACCGTGATGATCGTGCCGTGCCGGCGGGTCATCATTGCGGGCAACGCCGCTTTGCTGAGCCGCAGCGGTGCGCGTAC
>JBOGEK010000034.1:0-4174 GCA_050743645.1 Acidothermaceae bacterium | reverse complement strand
ATTCGCATCAGCATCGAAGCGCGCACCAGCAACGGTGAACAACTGGCCCGTAGCTGGCGGCACGGAGGCGTCTCGACCGCAGGATTCTCCGCTTCGGCGATTGCCGATCGCACCAGATGGCAACTCGACGGCTGGTTGTCGGGCACGATCAGGTCGGACGACGGGCGGCCTACCGGCGGCATGGTGTTCTTGCGGCTGGTTCCCGATGAAGTCGTTACTGATGCTGGGCGGCAACTTTCCTTGTGGGGCTCGACAACGGGGTGGGGCAGCGATTTCTCTGCCCATGGTGCTGACGTCGAGCAGGTCGAACGGGCATTGGCGCGAGTGCAAGGGTTGCTCGGTCCTGATGCCGTGGTCACTGCTGTGGTCGGCGGCGGGCGAGAATTAGCCGACCAGGTAAGGCTTGTTCCGTGGGGTGAGCCACGTGAGACGTTGCCTGGCGATTCGTGTCCATGGCCCGGCCGCCTGCCGTCGCCGTCTCCGGCCACCGTGCTGCCAGGGTCGCGATTGGCGACGGTGACGGCTGCCGATGGATCGTTGATCGAGGTCAGCGATCGGCTTGCGGTCAGCGCGCCGCTGCGGTGGCTGCGCATCGAGCAACATGCGCCGGTAGAGATCGCTGGCTGGGCCGGTCCCTGGCCACTCGATATGCGTTGGTGGGATCAGGCGGGCGCTCGCAAGCGAGCTCGTTTTCAGCTGACGACGGTAGACGGCACCGGATGGCTGGTCGCCTTCGACGGTGCTCGCTGGCTTGTCGAGGCCATCTATGACTAGCCCGAATCTGACCCGCCTGAAGTTCATGATCCTGAAGGATTTAGGGGCGATAGCAACCCAAATCCTTCACGATCATGGAAAGCACGGTCGCGATCATGGCGAGTGGCGGGGCCATGGGTTGGGGTAATCCGCCGATCCCGTGGTCGGAACTCGAACGGCGACTGGCCGGCCGGGCCAAGCCCCGGGGGTCTCCCGAAGAAGGCGGCGGTGTTGCTCGCGCCGCCGACGGCGGCGGTGCTGCTGGCATTGCCGAAGGAGATGGGGGCGACAGCCCGGCGTGGTCGCGCAAGCGGCCGCGTTACGAACCCCCTAACAAACCGGCCGAACCGACCGAACTGTTTGAGCCCGAGAGGCCGGTCGGTCCGATTGCCGATTACGTGCCGTATGCCGAACTGCATTGCCACTCCAACTTCAGCTTCCTCGATGGTGCGAGCGAACCCGAGGAGCTGGCCGAAGAGGCTGCCCGGCTGGGCGTCGAAGCGCTCGCGATCACCGACCATGACGGCTTCTACGGGGTGGTGCGGTTCGCTGAGGCGGCAGCCGCCCTCGGTGTCCGCACGATCTTCGGTGCCGAGTTGTCGCTGAGTCTGCGCACGCCGCAAAACGGCATCGCCGATCCCGAAGGCGAGCACCTGCTGGTGCTTGCCCGCGATCTCGAAGGCTATCGGCGGTTATCGATGGCGATCAGCGACGCGCAGTTGGCCGGCAAGGAGAAGGGTCGGCCGATCTACGACCTCGACGCGCTGAGCCAAGCACACGACGGGCATTGGCTGGTGCTCACCGGTTGTCGCAAGGGCAGTGTGCCGAAAGCCCTTGCTGCCCAAGGAATCGAAGCCGCCGACACCGAACTCGACCGGCTGGTCGAGATGTTCGGTCACGACAACGTGCTCGTCGAACTCACCGACTACGGCAATCCGCTCGACTCCGCCAGCAACGACGCGCTTTTCGAACTGGCCACTCGCCGGCATCTCGGGTTCGTGGCCACCACGAACGCGCACTACGCCACACCCGATCGCGGTCACCTCGCCGGCGCGCTCGCCGCCGTCCGTGCTCGTCGTGGGCTCGACGACCTCGACGGATGGCTGCCTGCTGCCACCACGGCGCACCTGCGGTCAGGAGCTGAGATGGCGCAGCGGTTTGCGCGCTACCCGGGCGCGGTCGAGAAGGCCGCCGAGATCGGTCGTGAATGCGCGTTCGACCTCGCGCTGGTGGCTCCGCGATTGCCCGACTTCCCTGTGCCGCCAGGGCATAGCGAAATGAGCTACCTGCGCGAGCTCACCATGAAGGGTGCGCTGGCAAAGTATGGATCGCCCGATGCCGAACGCCAACCCGGCGCCTATAAGCAACTCGACCACGAACTCGACATCATCGAAAAGCTCGATTTCCCAGGCTATTTCTTGATCGTCTGGGAGATCGTTGAGTTTTGCCGGGCCAACGACATCTTGTGCCAGGGCCGTGGCTCGGCAGCCAACTCCGCGGTCTGCTACGCGATCGGCATCACCAAGGCTGATCCGATTTTCTTCACCTTGCTGTTCGAACGCTTCCTCGCTCCCGAACGCGACGGGCCGCCCGACATCGACCTCGACATCGAAAGCGGACGACGAGAAGAAGTCATCCAGCACGTCTACGGGCGCTACGGTCGAACGAGAACCGCCCAGGTGGCCAACGTCATCAGCTATCGGCCGAAATCCGCGGTGCGTGACATGGCCAAAGCGCTCGGATACTCGGCGGGCCAGCAAGATGCCTGGTCGAAACAACTCGACCGCTGGGGTTCGGTACTACCCGAAGGTTCGACGCCCGGCCAAAGCACGACGCCCGGCCAAAGCACGACGCCTGGCCGAAGCGCAGCGCCCGACCATGACGTGCCCGCCGACGTCGTCGAGCTGGCCGAACAGGTGTTGCGATTTCCACGCCATCTCGGCATTCACTCGGGCGGCATGGTGATTTGCGATCGGCCGGTCACTCAGGTTTGCCCGGTCGAATGGGCGCGCATGGAGAACCGCACGGTTTTGCAGTGGGACAAGGACGATTGCGCACGCACTGGCCTGGTGAAGTTCGACCTACTGGGCCTGGGCATGCTGTCGGCGTTGCACGGCTGCTTCGACCTGCTACGCGAGCACTACGGACTCGATCTCACCCTCGACACGGTGCCTCGTGAAGATCCGGAGGTTTACGACATGCTGTGCGCGGCCGATTCGGTGGGCGTCTTCCAGGTCGAGAGCCGGGCCCAGATGGCTACTTTGCCGAGGTTGAAGCCGCGTAAGTTCTACGACCTCGTCACCGAGGTGGCCATCATTCGGCCGGGCCCGATTCAAGGGGGCTCGGTGCACCCGTTCATTCGCCGCCGCAATGGATTGGAGCCGGCCACCTATGCCCACCCGTTGTTGAAGAATTCGCTTGAGCGCACCTATGGGGTGCCGCTGTTTCAAGAGCAAGTAATGCAGATGGCGATCGATGTTGCGGGGTTGACGGCGTCCGAGGCCGATCAACTGCGGCAAGCGATGAGTTCGAAACGTTCGACGGCACGCATGGAGCGCCTGCGGGGCAAGCTCTACGACGGCATGGCGAAGAACGGCATCACAGGCGATGTCGCCGATGAGATCTACGAAAAGCTCACCGCCTTTGCGCATTTCGGCTTTCCCGAAAGTCACTCGATCAGCTTCGCCTACCTGGTCTACGCGAGTTCGTGGCTGAAACTTCGTTATCCGGCGGCGTTTTGTGCTGCGTTGCTGAACGCCCAGCCGATGGGGTTCTACTCGCCGCAATCGCTGGTCGCTGACGCGCGGCGGCACGGGGTGGAGGTTCGTCGTCCAGATATCAACGCGAGTTCAGCGAAAGCGACGCTGCAACTTGCGGCGCAGCAGACCGCAACGCAGCAGGCGGTGCGGCTCGGGCTTTCGTCGGTGCGCACGATCGGCGACGCGCTGGCCGAGCAGATCGCGGCAGGTCGTCCTTACGAGAGCATGGCTGACCTGGTGCACCGCATCGGTATCTCCGCCGCGCAGGTCGAAGCCCTTGCTACTGCAGGAGCTTTCGACTGCTTCGGGCTTTCGCGGCGTGAAGCATTATGGGGTGCAGGTGCGGCGGCGCAGGCGACTCCCGGCCGACTCGAGGGCACCGTGCTCGGTGCGCGCGCACCCACACTTCCCGCCATGGACGACGTCGAGCTCACCACTGCCGACCTGTGGGCCACTGCCGTCACCACCGACGGATACCCGACCCGCCACGTGCGCCCGCACCTCGACGCGCTCGGCGCGCTTCCCGCCGCCGCGTTGAAAACCGCAGAAGCTGGACGGCGAGTGCTGGTCGGCGGCGTCGTTACGCACTGGCAACGACCGGCGACCGCCAGCGGCATCACCTTTCTCAACCTCGAAGACGAGACGGGCATGGTCAACGTCGT
>JBOGEK010000033.1:0-1674 GCA_050743645.1 Acidothermaceae bacterium | reverse complement strand
GGCGGCATTCTTGCCGTCCGCCGAGCAGACGGCGCTCATTCATCCACTCACCGACTGGGTCGCACGCGAGGCATTGAGTCAGCTCTCCACGTGGGGTGTCGCGGCGGACGGGATCGATGTCGCGATCAACGTCTCGGCTCGCAATCTGTCCGATCCCGCATTCGCGGGTCGGCTGCTCGCGATCGTGAACGACTCGCAGGTGGACCCGCGGCGGCTCACCGTCGAGATCACTGAGACTGCCTTACTCGTCGATCCTGACGCGGCGCGTGATTCGCTGTACGCGATGCACGAAGCGGGCATCTCGGTCTCGATCGACGACTTCGGTCAGGGCCAGACGTCGCTCGCGTATCTTGCGTCGTTACCCATCGACGAGCTAAAGATCGACCGTGCCTTCGTGGCGCAGGTCTGCACCGATCGGACCCAAGACGCCATCGTGCGGTCGGTGATTCAACTCGGCCACGGTCTCGGGCTGCGGGTCGTGGCCGAGGGCATCGAAGACGAACCGACGATCGACCGGTTGACTCTTCTCGGCGCCGACGTCGGACAGGGTTACTTCATCGCGCGCCCGATGCAGCCAGCGCGCTTTGGTGAATGGCGGGCCGCCCGCGAGGACGCCGCGCTTCGCATCGTCGGCTGAACGGTCGGCTGAACGGTCGGCTGAACGGTCGCTATGCGGAGCGGCCGCCCGCCTTCCTCAGTCCTCGAATGCAAACCTCACACCAGGTTGAGGATGTCTGAGGTTCGCAATCAGGTATTGAAGTGGAACGCTGTGCCCCGGGCCGCCCTTCGATGCCCGCGACGACCTAGGCTCGGGTCGTGAGCGTTCATCGCATGGTCAACTCCGTCATGCCCTACGCGTGGGGGTCGCGCGACGGCATTGCGACGCTGCAGGGCAGGCGGGTGTCGTCGCAGCCCGAGGCTGAATTGTGGATCGGTGCGCACCCGCAGGCGCCGTCGGTGCTCGAAGGTCCCAGCGGACTCCGTGACCTTGGTGCGCTCGTCGAATCGGCGCCCGATGAGGTGCTCGGCGCTGACGTCGTCGCCCGGTTCGGCTCGCGGTTGCCGTTCCTGTTGAAAGTGCTGTCGGCCGCTGAGCCGCTGTCGCTGCAGGTGCATCCCAACGATGCTGTCGCCCGCGAGCGCTTCGACGCCGAAGAGGCGGCTGGCGTCGAACGCTCTGCGGCCGCCCGCTCGTATCGCGACCCTTACGCGAAGCCAGAAATGCTGGTTGCCCTCACGGATTTCGAGCTCCTGCTGGGTTTTCGGCCCGCTCGCGAAGCCGCGGCCACCCTCAGGGGTCTCGGCGTCCGGCAACTCGAAACGATTGCGGAGGCGCTCGAAGGTGGCATGGCTACCGGCGACGCCTTTCTCGCGATCGTCGATTGGCCGCACGACGAGCGCCGGCAGCTCGTCGCTGACGTTCGGGCAGCCGCCGCGAACTCCGGTGACGAGCGTGCGCCGTGGCTGACGATGCTCGCCGATCGGTACCCCGAAGACCCTGGCGTGGCTGGCGTTCTCTTGCTGAATTACCTGCGATTGCAGGAATGGCAAGGTGTTTTTGCCGCTCCCGGCCAGATCCACGCCTATCTGCAAGGCACCGGAGTCGAGATTATGGGCAGCTCCGACAACGTGGTGCGGGGTGGCCTCACGCCGAAGCACATCGCGATCGAGGAG
>JBOGEK010000032.1:0-3943 GCA_050743645.1 Acidothermaceae bacterium | reverse complement strand
GAAGGTGACCGTCACGAAGGACGCCACGACGATCGTCGAGGGCGGCGGGGCGAAGGCCGCGGTCGACGCGCGGTGCGCGCAGGTGCGCGCCCAGATCGAGAAGTCGACGAGCGACTACGACAAGGAGAAGCTCCAGGAGCGCCTCGCGAAGCTCGCCGGCGGCGTCGCCGTCATCAAGGCAGGCGCGGCGACGGAGGTCGAGCTCAAGGAGCGCAAGCACCGCATCGAGGACGCCGTTCGCAACGCGAAGGCCGCCGTCGAAGAGGGCATCGTCGCCGGTGGTGGCGTGGCTCTGCTGCAGGCCGGCAAGACCGCGTTCGAAAAGCTCGAACTCGAAGGTGACGAGGCCACTGGCGCTCGCATCGTCGAGATCGCGCTCGAGGCGCCCATCAAGCAGATCGCCATCAACGCCGGCCTCGAAGGCGGAGTTGTGGTCGAGAAGGTGCGCAACCTCGAAGCAGGTTGGGGCCTGAACGCGGCGACCGGTGAGTACGTCGACCTGATCAAGGCCGGCATCATCGACCCCGCCAAGGTCACCCGCTCTGCGCTGCAGAACGCGGCGTCGATCGCGGCCCTGTTCCTGACGACCGAGGTCGTCATTGCCGACAAGCCCGAAAAGGCTGGGGCGGGCGCAGGCGGCGGCATGCCAGGTGGCGGCGACATGGACTTCTGAGCCAGCGGCTCGGTTGTTCAGCAAGCCATCAGTTCAGCAAGACTCAAAGCGAGGGCGGTCCGGGAATCCGGACCGCCCTCGCTGTTTTACGCCGACTGCAGCGGGCGCTTCTGCCATCCTTTGTGCATGACAGATACGGGGGAACCGGCCCTTTTGAGCGCGTCGGTGTTGGTCGTCGTGCAGCGCGCGAAGTTCGCGTCTTCGCGGGCTGAGTACGACATCTACGCACCCGACGGCACGCCGTACGGCTCGGTGCATCAACAATTCGGCTCTGGTGCTGGCTTTTTGGGCCAGCTCGCGACCATCACCTATGACGTCGTTGGTGCCGACGGGCAGTTGCTAATGCAGCTCAACAAGCCGGGCACCATCGGCCGCGCGCACTTCGAGGTGACGTGGGGAAACGGGTCGCCGCTCGGATCGATCGAGCAAGAGAACCTGCTTTTCGCGCCGCAATTCGCGCTCGCCGCTGCTGACGGTACGTCGGCGAGGTTGAGTGGCGGCGCGATGATGAGCTGGGACTGGCAGCTCGAAGACAGCCAGGGTCAGGCGGTTGGCTCGGTCAGCAAACAGTTCGCCGGACTGGCCGAACTGTTCTCAAGTGCCGACCGATTCGTGGTGCAGCTGAGCGCAGTGCTCACCGGCGCACTTCGTGCGCTGGCCATCGTCGCGACGGTGTGCCTTGACGAAGTTCGCACCGCAAAACGGCGTCGCTGACGCAATCGCGGCGCCGACTGTCAGGCAGTTACGGGTCAAGGACACCGCACCTGCCCAACAGCCGGTTGGATCGGGTTTGGGTTGGGCTGAGTGGACCGGCTCAGGACGAGCCGAAGCTGGCCGCGATCTGCCGCTCGGCCTCGGCGTAACCGGTGCCGGCCTGACCGAGCAATTGGCTGATACCGGAAAGCGCCTCGTGCAGCCCTTCGGCAGACTTCTGCCACTCGGCCCACAGCGCCTGGAAACGCTGCTGTGCAACGCCCGCCCAATCGCTACCGAGCGGGGCGAGCGAGCCGGCCAACGACCGCAGCTCGCCTTCGATACTCGACGAACTCGAGCTGACCCGCGACGACATGCTGGCGAGTTGTTCGGGGGTGACGCGGATACCGCTCATGCGAACCTCCTGATCGTGAGCCCGCGCCCGGTGCGCGAGTCGAACCCGATGAATGCTAGGAAATCCGGCCGATTGGACGACGAAGTTGTCCACAGGCCAGCCGGGTGCGGCCCGCGAGGGCTATCGTCGGTTTCCGCAATGCTCTGGTCGGCGGCAGCAGGCGGCGTCCGCACGGCCGATGGAAAGCACCTCTAGCGAGGCAGTAAGGTGTAGACCAATATTGGTCTACACCAATACCCGTCCGAGCCTCCCTCGTGGCCTAGACCTGTGAGACGATGCCGCCCATGCCGCCCCACCTCCTCGAAGTCATCGCGCTCGACGCCGACGATGCGGTCGCGGCCGTGCGCGGGGGCGCTGACCGTCTCGAACTTGTCCAAGACATGTCAGCCGACGGTCTCACGCCGTCGGTGGCGTGCTTCGAAGCGATCCGGTCAGCGGTCGATGTGCCGCTTCGGGTCATGCTGCGCTGCCACGGCGGGTTCACCATCAGCCCCCGCGAACTTGACGACCTGTGTGAGCTGGCGGCTCGGTTACAGGCCGCCGGCATGGAGGAGTCGGTGCTCGGCTTCCTCACCGAGACGAACGACGTCGACCTGGCCGCCCTCGAGGCGGTGCTAACCGCGGCGCGTCCAACGCGCTGGACATTCCACCGGGCCATCGACTTCGCGTCCGACGCCGCGCTTGCGTGGAAGGCGGTCTGCGCGTTGCCGGGTGTCGATGCCGTGCTCACCGCAGGGTCGTCGTCCGGCTTGGACGTCGACGGCCTGACGTCGCGGCTGTCATGGGAGCACGGCGCCCCACCGTGGGTCGTCGGCGGTGGCCTGCGCGCAGAACACATTGCGCCGCTGCGCGCCGTTGGACTCACCCGCTTTCATGTCGGCAGCCGAGTGCGACACGGCGCTAGTTGGAACCAGCCGATCGACGTCGAGGCCGTGACGCGCTGGCGCACGTTGATCGACCAATAGTTCAGGTCGGCTCGCGCGCCGCCTCGTTGTCGGCGAGCCTGACCGCGAGTTCTGCCCGCCCGGCGCTGCCGAGCTTGTCGTAGACATGACCCAGGTGGGTCTGCACTGTGCGGATCGAGATCCGCAAGTGGGTCGCGATCGCGGCGTCCGACCTGCCCATGGCAGCTAGCGCCGCTACCTGGCGTTCGCGCGCCGTGAGCGCGACGCCCACTGCCGAACCGGTGAGCCAGGGCGGGGCGGCGGATTCGCATTGCGCCCAGAGCCACGAAGCGTGTGCGCCGCTGGCACGAGCCGCCCGCACATCGCCGCGCGCGGCATGAGCCAGCGCGGCTTCCGACAGGGTCTCGGCCGCAAGTTGGAACGCGCCGTGAGTCTCGAATTGGCGCCCCACATCGTCGAGGGCGCGCCCATCGCTTGCGGCGAGGGCGGCGGCGTGGTCGAGATAGCACCGGGCAAGCACGCCGTCGACATGCACGGCCGCCGCCCTCATCGCGAGAACGACCTGCCGTGCGGCGCCGTAGCGTGCTGCGTCGTGATAGCCCCGCACGGCCAGGTTCCACTCCGACTGCGCGGCAGCGACGCCGGCTGCCCAGGCCGCTCTCTCGGCGGCATCGTCCATGCATAGGGATGCGGCGAGCACGGCCGCCTCGGCGAGATCGTCCTCGGGGTCGTAGGTCTTCATCGCGATCTTGTCGGCAGCGGCTTTCAGCGCGGTGGTGGCCGCGTCGATGTCGCCGCAGGTCGCGCTCGCCTGCGCCAGCATCGCGCCGAGGTGGCGTTCCATGAACGAATCGAACGGGCTGTGCTCTGCCAGGCAGCGGGCGAACAGTTGCCGCGCGGTGGCTGCCCGGCCACGCATCAGCGCAATCCGACCCAAGCAGTAGTTGGCTCGCGGACCGGCGAACACGTCGCGGTCTTGTTCGGCGAGGCGGCGCATCCGCTCGGCGCGCTCTTCGGCTAGGTCGAGGTTGCCCTGCTCCGCCAGTGCGCAAATGGCGATGAGTTCGATTGAGGGAAGACCGAATGGCGCGGTGTCGCGCGCCGAGGCAGCTACCGCAAAAATCCGGTCGGCGATCGCGACGGCATCGCGGTAGCGGCCCAGCCAGTAGTTCGCACCGACCGCGCCGACAGCCGCCATCGTGCGGGCCGGCGCGGCGGCAGCCTTGTCGTCGATGAGCCGCGAAGCCACCTCAAGGG
>JBOGEK010000031.1:0-13554 GCA_050743645.1 Acidothermaceae bacterium | reverse complement strand
GGCTACGGCTTCGCCCACCTCGACCAGTTAGCCGTCGAGCACGTCCTAGGAGCCCGCGGGTGAGATTGGTGGCCGGGGTCGACTCCTCGACCCAGTCATGCAAAGTCGTCATCCGCGACGCCGAGGCGGATCGGTAGGCCCGCAACGGACGCGCCGTCCAAGCATGGCCGCATGGCTGCAACTTCGCGGTAACGGTTCGAAACGTCGGTTGACAGGCCACCATGCCGGCCCTTAGTTTCTCATATTATGTTAGCGCTCACTCTACGGCACTCGGCCGTGTCCGCGATCCGCGGCGCTAGGTGCCCGCGCGGAGACAACTGGTCAGGTGGCTAGCGCTCCGGGTCGCGACACGGCACTTTCCGTTGCCGGCCCTCCGGGTGCCTCAATCACAGGCGTCGATCCGGTGAGCGCGACAGAACGTGGACCAGCGATGACCGACGTAGCAAAGCTGGCGGGCGTTTCGCACCAGACCGTGTCACGGGTCGTCAACAAGCATCCCGGCGTCAAGCCGACAACGCGCATGCGTGTGCTGGCCGCAATCGACGAACTTGGATACCGCCGCAACAACGCGGCGCGAGCGTTGGTTACCGGCCGCACCAGCACGCTTGGCGTCGTCACGCTGAACAGCACGCTCTATGGGCCCGCTTCGATGCTGTACGGCATCGAACAGGCCGCCTTGGAGTCGCAATATTCGATCAGCGTCGCGAGCTTGAAGTCGGCCGATCGCGCGGCGGTTGGTCAGGCGATCGGCCGTCTCGTTGACCAAGGCGTCGAGGGGATCGTCGTTATCGCACCGCTAGTTTTCGTCGTCGAGGCGCTGTCCGACGTCCCGACAGATCTGCCGTTGGTTGCAGTCGAAGGCGACGTCGATGCCGATGTCGACGTCGTCACGGTCGACCAGACCGCCGGTGCTCAATCGGCAACCGAGCACCTGCTCGGCTGCGGTTACGAGACCGTCTGGCACGTCGCAGGGCCGGGTGACTGGCTCGAAGCGCGTCAGCGCCTTGCGGGTTGGCGCAGCACGCTCGAGGCCAAGGGCGTCGAGGTGCCGCCACCGCTTGTCGGTGACTGGAGTCCGCAATCCGGCTACGAAGCCGGCAGGTTGTTAGCTCGAATGCCTGAAGTTAAGGCGATCTTTGCGGCCAACGACTCGATGGCGCTCGGAGTCTTGCGGGCGTTTCATGAGCACGGCCGCGCGGTGCCCTATGACGTGAGCCTGGTCGGATTCGACGACATCCCCGAGGCCGCCTACTTCGCGCCGCCGCTGACCACGGTCCGTCAAGACTTCGGTGAGGTCGGACGACGCAGCCTGGCGCTGTTGCTCGACCAAATCGATTCGGGCGCTCGGGCCGGGAAGCGACTTGTCGTCGGGACCCATCTCGTCACTCGTCAAAGCACCATCGCCGGAAGGGCCAAGTAGTGGATCAAATGCAGATGCGCACCGTTTCGGACATCCCAGATGTTAGCGCTAACGGCAATCGTTACGTGATCGGCGTCGACTTCGGCACGCTGTCGGGCCGGGCCGTCGTCGTGCGAGCCAGCGACGGGGCGGAGCTGGGCAGCGCGGTGCACCCGTACCGCCACGGCGTTATCGAGCAGGCACTGCCTACAACGGGCGCCGAGTTGCCGCCGGGCTGGGCGCTACAAGACGCTGAAGATTACGTCGAGGTGTTGCGCGAGGCGGTTCCGAAGGCTATCGCCGCCAGCGGTGTGCCACCTGAGCACATCATCGGTATCGCTACCGACTTCACGGCTTGCACGGTCCTTCCGGTGACTACCGATGGCACACCGTTGTCTCAGTTGCCGCAGTTCGCCGGCCGGCCGCATGCGTACGTCAAGCTATGGAAGCACCATGCCGCACAACCGCATGCGGATCGGGTCAACGCGCTAGCTGTTTCTCGAGGCGAGCCATGGTTGGCTCGGTACGGCGGGCGCATCTCGGCGGAATGGGAGTTCGCTAAGGCACTGCAGTTGCTCGAAGAAGATCCAGAAACGTACGCGGCAGCAGACCGATGGATCGAAGCGGCAGACTGGATCGTCTGGCAACTTTGCGGCGCCGAGACTCGAAACGTTTGTACCGCAGGCTACAAAGGGATCTACCAGGACGGCAGCTGGCCGTCGCCCGAATATCTGGGCGAACTGAACCCGGGGTTTGCTGACTTCGTCCGCGACAAGGTGCAGCTTCCGCTGTCGCCACTAGGCGGCCGGGCCGGCGGTCTTGCGGCGCAAGCCGCGGCCTGGACCGGCCTGCCGGAAGGAATCGCCGTCGCAGTCGGCAATGTCGACGCGCACGTGACTGCGCCTGCTGCCCGAGCGATCGCGCCAGGACAGCTTCTCGCGGTAATGGGGACGTCGACCTGTCATGTCCTCAACGGCAGCTCGTTGGCTGAGGTGCCAGGCATGTGCGGCGTCGTCGACGGCGGGATCATCGAGGGTCTTTGGGGTTATGAGGCCGGCCAGAGTGGAGTCGGCGACATCTTCGCGTGGTTCGTCGAATCGTCGGCGCCAGGCGAATATTTCGCCGCTGCGGCGGCACGTGGACTCGACATTCACGAGCACCTCAGCGCCTTAGCAGCGAATCAACGAGTTGGTGAGCACGGACTCGTCGCCCTCGACTGGCACAGCGGCAATCGCTCGGTGCTCGTTGACCACGATCTTTCCGGCGTGATCATTGGTTTGACGCTGTCGACGCGACCTGAGGACACTTACCGGGCCCTCGTCGAAGCAACGGCCTTTGGTACCAGGAAAATTGTCGAAACGTTCCGAGCGGCAGGCGTCGCTGTTGACGAGTTTGTCGCAGCCGGCGGCCTGCTGAAGAATGACTTCCTGATGCAGATCTATGCCGACGTGCTTGGCATGCCAATCGCGGTCCTCGATGCCGAGCACGGACCCGCGCTCGGCTCGGCGATTCACGCTGCAGTTGCCGCCGGGGTCTACTCCGATGTGGCAGCGGCTTCGGCGGCGATGGGCAAAATCCGCCGTGACGCGTTCGTGCCCGATCCGAAGAACCACGCCGCGTACGACGTTTTGTACGCCGAGTATTCGACGCTACACGACTACTTCGGTCGAGGCGCGAACGACGTCCTGCGTCGACTCCGCAGGCCAACTGACGGAGGCATCGCATGGTGATTCCCGCTGCCGTTACTGATGAATCGGTGGCCCAATTGCGAGCAGCAGTTGCCGAACTGCATCGTGAACTCGTTCGTTGGGGCCTGGTCGTCTGGACGTCGGGAAACGTGTCGGCTCGCGTGCCCGATACGAGCTTCTTCGTCATCAAGCCGAGCGGCGTCTCCTACGACGATCTCGAGCCATCGCGAATGATCCTCTGTGACGGTGAAGGACATGTCGTCGATGGCACTGATCGACCGTCCAGCGACACGGCGGCGCACGCATACATTTATCGGGAGCTGTCCGAGGTCGGTGGCGTGGTGCACACCCACTCGACGTACGCATCGGCATGGGCGGCTCGCGGTGAGCCGGTTCCTTGCGTGCTCACCGCGATGGCTGATGAATTCGGTGGCGAGATACCGATCGGGCCATTTGCCGTCATCGGCAATGACGACATCGGCCGAAGTGTGGTCGAGACGCTTCGTGGTCATCGCTCTCCGGCTGTGCTCATGAAGAACCACGGTGTCTTCACGGTCGGTCGCGACGCGCGGGCTGCAGTCAAAGCGGCGGTGATGTGTGAGGACGTCGCCCGTACGGTGCATGTCGCCCGTTCGCTCGGAGATACAGTGCCGATCGAACCGCAGTCGATCGATGCGCTCTATGCCCGCTACCAAAATGAGTACGGCCAGCGCTGACCGGGCGCCTGGCGCAGTGACTGCGATGCCCTCGCTTTCGCCGGTGCTGGCGCTACGCCGAGATCTCGATTCGCTCGACGGCGGTCCACATGTAGCGCGATAGCGGGTTGCGGTCACCAACCACCCGAATCGTCAAGGTGTGCTCGCCCGGCGCGAGCGTGGGGCTCGTCCAGAGCGGAATGTTCGCCGTACGATTGGGCGCGTACTCGTCGACGATCGTCTCCTGAGCGTCGTCGAGCGAGATGGCGACAAGCCCGTGGTTCGCGTCCATGACACCGAAGAACGTCGCTTTGGTACCCCGGAACCGCAGTATCGCGAGGTCGTCGGGGCTGCAGCTGTAGGAGTTCGTGCCGTCGGTTTCCATGTTGCCGCTCGAGTGCCGCCACTCGCCGCGGTAATCGAACTGGTGAAGTCCGTCACCGCGCACGGTGTTAGCCACCACTGTCGTGCTGCCATTGACGACCGCCGCGTTAGTGCTGCCTGTTCCTGATTCGTGTACAGCGTCTGCGGCCAGCCGCGCGCCGAGTTGGTAGCGATCGGTCACTGAGCGAAATGAGTGGGCCAACGCCGCGAACTCGGCGGCCGTCGTCCGCGAATGAGCACCGGCGTAGGCGGTGGCCCTCGCTGCCTCCGCTAGGGCCGCAATGTTCTCGGCGATCTCGGTGGCACCTTGCGCCGCCTCGGCAGCACCACGACCGATTTCGTTGGTCGAAGTCGTCTGTTGCTCAACGGCCGCCGCGATGGCCTCCTGTGTCTCGCTAACTGTGCCTATGGTGTCGGTGATTCCGGAAATTGCTTGGACGGCGTCAGATGCGCCATCCTGCATCGCGCGCACTGTCGCACTGACACTGTCGGTTGCTGCGGCTGTCTGTTCGGCGAGCTGCTTGACCTCTCCTGCGACAACGGCAAAGCCACGGCCCGCTTCACCCGCACGCGCAGCTTCGAGCGTGGCATTCAGCGCCAATAGATGCGTCTGACGGGCGATGTTGCTGATCAGGTCGACGATTCGATCGACTCGCTGCGAGGCATCGCCGAGCTCGGTCACCGTCGTGTTCGTCAGGTCTGCCTGTCGACTGGCGTTTCGGGCAACCGTCGACGCTTCCGCCGCGTGGGTCGCGACATCTCTGGTGGTGGCGTCAAACTCCTCGGTGGCCGCGGCGACGCGGTGTGCGCTTGCGGAAACTTGGCTAGCAGCCACCGATACTGCAGCCGCTCGGGTTGCGGTGACCTCTGCGGTTGATGACATTGTGTCGCTCACGTCGCGCAGTTCGCGGGTACCTGAGAACAGTTCGGTTGAGCCTCTCATTAGCAGCGCCACTGTCTCGATGAGAAGTGCCAGCAGGGACGACGTCGAGCGGGCCAGCTTAGTGGCGTCGGCGCGTTTGCTGTCGATGCCCACCGTCAAGTCGCCGGCCGCAGCTCGACTGAGAACCTCAGTGATATTAGCGATCTCGCGACGGTTCGCCTTCAAGGTGTTGATTGCATAGCTGGCGGTGACGATGCTGATACCGCACGCGACCGCGATCGGCGTCCAGCCGACGTTGTATGCGTGCGCGGCGACCGAGGCGAGCGCAGGCACGGCTGCAGACAGCACGATGGCCAAAGGCACCGGTATGGGCCGTCGTGCTCCCGCGCGCGTGACCCGATTAAGCCGAACGCTCATATATATATATATATATATCCTCGTCAACATGAACAGCAGGGTGGCCGAATATTCTGTGTACCGAAATGCACTCGAATTATTCGGCCGCCCTACCGCGAAGTTGAGTCTGCGAGGTGCGAAAAGTTGCGCCAGCGTAGCGAGTTCGAGGCTCGGAGATCGGCTGTAGCGTCGTCCAAAATGTTTTGGACATTCACATCGAAATGTGAGACGTACCAAATCCCTGGACATTGTCCAGTGCGCCCTTGACGCAGATTCGCTGCCGGAACGCCTCGGGATTACTTACGGGCGCCGCCGAAACGCCTCGCGCGCAAGCGGTCTGCCAAGATCGCAATGCCTAGCACGCCGCCTTGCACGATTTGCTGGTCGTACGGGCTGACCCGCAGTGCAAGCAGCCCGTTGCTGATCAGTTCGAGCAGAATCGCACCTGCGGCGATGCCGAGTATGCGGCCTTCACCACCGGTGAGTGCCGCTCCACCGACAACTGCGGCCGCGATCGCCGTGAGCTCCCAACCGCTGCCGCCGACAGACGGGTCGGCGACGTTCATACGACCGATCACTAGAACGCCCACGACGCCTGCCAGTACGCCGCTCGCGACGTAGGCAAGAGTTGTACGCCGAGCTACCGGGATGCCCGCGAGTCGGGCTGCTTCGGGGTTGCCGCCTACGGCGTAAAGCTGGCGGCCGACGTAGGTTCGCTCGAGAACAAACCAGGCGATCACGGCGATGGCAAAAAAGATGACTGCGGGCAGCGGCACTCGCGCTACATGGAAAGAACTCACGCGCGAGAAGACCGACGAGATGTCGTTGATCGGCGTTCCGGTTGTGATCGCGAGTGCTAATCCGATCGACACGGTGTAGGTGACAAGGGTTATGACGAACGGCGCTACGTTCAACCGAGTGACCATCGCACCGTGCCATAACCCGACCGCGCCGCAAATGATGAGCGTGACGATGATCGCGAAGGGTCCCGGCAGCCCCTCGCGCACGTTGAACCATGCGGCGAGGATCCCGGCGAGTCCGGCTAGCGCGCCCACCGACAAGTCGATGCCGCCCGTGAGGATGACAAGCGCTTCACCGATTGCCAAGATACCGACTTGCGCGAGGTCGCGACCCATCACCTGCAAGTTGCTGACGTGTGTGTAATTGGGCGCGGCGAGGCCTATGCAGACGAACACAAGCACACAGGCGGTGACGACGCCGAACTCAGGTGACGCGGCAAGCTTGTGAAGCAGATCAGCCATCGTGAACCTGCTTTTGGGTGCCATTTGACGCGTCGGCGCGATGGTCTGGGTGTCCATGGCTAAAGCTCCGTTCGTGACGCGCTATCGGCGGTCGAGAGTTCCGCGGTTGTCGAGGGCTGCGCGGTTATCGAGGGGTCGGGCAAGCGCGAGCCGGTGCCGGCTGCGGCCGTCATGATTCGTTCTTTCGTGGCGTCCTCGCGCTCGACGATGTCGACCACTCGACCGTGGTTCATGACCGCTATGCGATGGCAGATCCACAGCAACTCTTCGAGTTCGGACGACGCGACGAGGACGGCCATGCCCTGCTTCGCCGCCCGGTCGATCAATTCGTAGATTTCGGCTTTGGCGCCGACATCGACGCCGCGGGTCGGTTCGTCGAGCAGCAACAGCTTCGGCTGGCTCGCAAACGCGCGGCCGAAAATCGCTCGCTGCTGGTTGCCGCCCGACAGTGAACCAATCGGCTGATCGACCGACTGCATTCGAACGTGAACGTTGGCGGTGATGTCTTTCGCCGCCGCGCGTTCGGACTTGGTGGTCAGGATTCCGTGACTGCTCAGTCTGCGCAGGATCGACACCGTAACGTTCGACCGGATCGGCGCAAAGGGGACCAGTGATTGTTGCTTGCGGTCCTCTGGGATCAGCGCGATTCCAGCGGCGGCACCGTCAGCCGGCCCGCGTGGCGAGTAGCGCTGCCCATTGAGTTGCATCTGGCCGCCAGTGGCCGGCTGCGCGCCGGCGACGGTATGGATGAGCCGGCTTCGCCCGGAACCCATCAGGCCGGCGACCCCGAGCACCTCACCCGCACGCAAATCGATGTCGACAGGTCCGAGGCCGTTCGCAGTCAACCCCTCGGCGCGAAATAGCACGCGTTCTTCGACCAGCTTCGCTTTCGGTTCCGACCTTGCGAACTCGGAACCCACCATCTCGCGAACAAGCCGCTCTTCTGTCGCGTCCTCGGGCATGAGATCCGCCACCAGGCTGCCATTTCGCAGCACCAGAATGCGGTCGCTGATCGCGCGCACTTCATCAAGGCGATGGCCGATGAACAACACTGTTCCGCCTCGGTCGGCCAGTGATCGAGCAAGGCCTAAGACCATCTGCGCCTCGACCGGCCCGAGCGACGATGTGGGCTCGTCGAGGATCAATAGCGTGGGTTCACGGCCCCATGCCTTGGCGATCTCCAGCATCTGCCGCGTAGGCACCGGCAAGCTGCGAACCTCCCGAGTCACCTGGATTTCTGCAGGCGAGAGGCCGATCTCTTCCATCATGGCGGCCGCTTCGGCTCGCAGGGCCCGTCGGTCGACGAGCACCCGGCGCTTCGAGCCGCGTGGACGACGTCCGAGGAGCATGTTCTCGGCAACGCTGAGTTGGCCGACAAGCGGGAATTCCTGGGAAACAAGTGCCACACCTAGGCGGCCTGCGGACTCCGTCGACCCGAGGGTCAGGAGCATTTCGCCGATCTCGATCTCGCCACCGTCGGGATGCACGTTGCCCGACAAGGTGCCGATCAAGGTCGACTTGCCCGCGCCGTTCTCACCGACCACGCCGGTGACTTCACCTGCGTGAATCTCAAGCCATGGAATGTCGAGTACCCGAGCCTGGCCATAGGACTTGTGCACGGCCCGTAGCCGCGCGGAAACTGCGCGGCTACGGGATTCGTCAGTAACGGTCATCGTGCTAGCTGATACCAAGCGACTGCTGGAGTGCCTGGTAATCGCTGAGGTCGTCCTTGTTGAGCGTGCCCACGCCGGAACTCAGTGTCGAACCATCCGACGAGAGATAGGGCTTGACGATCGCCATCGTGGCGTCCTTCCCGAGCACATTCATCGCTGCCATGATGAAAGCACCGGTGTAGCCCTGCTGGTAAGGCATCTGCACGATCGTCGCGGATATCGTGCCGTCATTGATGAAACCGAGCGTCTGAGCGTCGGAGTCGTCGGAGACGATGTGAACCGACGCCGTCTTGTTGGCCGACTTCACGGCCTGTGCCAGCGCTGGGCCGTCATATGAGTAGACGCCGTAAAGGCCGGTGACATCGGGGTTGTTGGCGAGGATCGTCTCGGCGTCCGACGTCGCAGTGCTTGCCGACAGGTTGTCGTTGACCTTCTGCACCACGCTGATGCCGGTGCCCTTGATCGCGTCCGTGAAGCCCTGAATCCGCTGCACGGCGTTGAGGGCGGTCAGCGAGCCGACCAGAATGGCCACCTTGCCGGTGCCGTTGAGCGCCTTGACCATTGCCTTACCTGCAGCCATACCCGCGTCATAGTTCGGCGTGCCCAAGTACAGACCAGCCGCGTCGGTGCCAGGCAGCGGGGAGTCAACCGCCAGCACGAAGATGCCCTTCGATGAGTCCTTGTGGATGGTGCCAGCCGCCGACTTCGGGTCGATCGCCGAGATCGAATAAGCGCTGACGCCTTGTGACTCGAGTGTCTCGAGTTCGGACGTCTGCTCGGTGAGCTTGCCGTTCGGCGGGGCGAAGTAGGTGCACTTGCTGCCGGAGATGCCGAGATCCGAGCAGCCCTTAAGGAAGCCGACCTGACCGGCCTTCCAGTAGTCGGCGGCCACGTTGACGACCATTGCGATGTTGACCTTCGACAGGTCCTTGCCACTCATTGCGGACTTGAGCGCTGCGTCAAGCTTGGCGAGATTCGCCTGGTTGAACGCAATATCAGACGAGGCGCCGGTGGCGGGTGCCGAGCTCGCGGCGGTTGCCGGAGTCGAAGCTGCTGCCGCCGGCGTGCTTGCCGCCGCGGACGCAGCCGGCGTCGTCGACCCGGCGCTCGTCGTCGGCGACGACGCGGAAGGTTTGGACGACGAACACGCCGCAGCGAGCAGCGCGACGGCTACGAGCGCTGAAATGCGCTTGGGTGCAGACATTGCTGAGCTTCCTTTCGGTTCTTTGGTCCGGATAGGAGGAACGGCTCTGGAACCTCCCGACCGCGGATTCGGAAAAGTCCAGGGATGAGGCGCAACTACGCTCGGATCGGGTCGTGCCAAGAGATCGCACGGTGCCTTCAGCGAGACTGTGCACGCTAACATCGACTAGGTCAAGACCCTTCGGGGTCCGACTCTGCAATCGTTTCCTCTCCGTGATCTGTTCCCATGCCCAACTCACTTGTGCGGTGCGGCAAGAAGGCCCATTCTGTTGTCAGCACCGGCTGTGCGCGCTAACATCTCATCCGTTCGATCGAGTCACCTGCTATCCGCCGGTTATCGCGTTGTGTCTGTTGTACGGGTGGCTTGCGTCGGGTACTACGTGTCTTAAGCCCTTCGCGTTTGCCTCTCAGTCGGAAAGAAGACGATGCTCCAGATACACGATGAACCGCGTGAGTGCTGGTTCCTGACCGGTAGCCAGGATCTTTACGGCGATGCCACCCTGCGCCAAGTTGCCGATCAATCGACCGCGGTCGTAGCCGCCCTCAACGACGGCCGGCGAAGCGACCTGCAGCTCGTCGACGGCCAGGTAGTCGGCGGACTCGGTGTCGGCGTCCGCGTGGTTTGGAAGCCAGTGCTCACTAGCGCGGACGCGATCCGGCGGGCATGTGTCGATGCGAGTGCGGCGCCCAACTGCATCGGCGTGATCGCTTGGATGCACACGTTCTCGCCGGCAAAGGCTTGGATCGCCGGGCTCGACGCGCTGCGCAAGCCGCTCCTCCACCTGCACACTCAGGCCAATGAGTCGCTGCCGTGGGACACCATCGACATGGACTTCATGAACCTGAACCAGGCCGCGCACGGTGACCGCGAGTTCGGGTTTCTGCAGACCAGGATGGCGATCGCGCGCAAGACGGTCGTCGGGCACACGAGTGACCCGGCCGTCCTTGACCGGATCGAGACCTGGGTGCGGGCGGCATCGGCACTGCACGCGGCGCGCAGTCTGCGGCTTGCACGATTTGGCGACAACATGCGCGACGTCGCGGTAACCGAGGGCGACAAAATCGAGGCCCAGCTGCGACTCGGTGTTTCCGTCAATACCTACGGCGTAAACGATCTGGTCGAGGTAGTCGACGATGTCGCGGTGTCGGACGTCGATGCAACGGTCGCCGAATACGAGGCGTCGTACGACGTTGTGGCGCCGTTGGCCAAGGGCGGCGACCGCCACGAGTCCCTCCGTTACGCAGCGCAGTTGGAGATCGGCCTGCGGACCTTCCTCGAACGAGGCGGATTCACCGCGTTTACGTCGAACTTCGAAGATCTCGGCGGGCTCCGCCAGCTGCCGGGCATCGCGGTGCAGCGGTTGATGGCCGACGGTTACGGGTTCGGCGGCGAAGGAGACTGGAAGACCGCCGTCCTGGTCCGGCTCATGAAGGTGATGTCCGGCGATCGCCCAGGCGGGACGTCGTTCATGGAGGACTACACGTACCACTTCGGACCCGGCGAGCCGAAAATTCTCGGCGCGCACATGCTGGAGGTGTGTCCCTCGATCGCGGCCGCGCGGCCCCGCTGTGAGATCCATCCACTCGGCATCGGCGCCCGTGAAGATCCGGTGCGGCTGGTATTCGACGCCAAAGCGGGCCCAGGATTTGTGGTCGGGCTGATCGACCTCGGAGATCGATTCCGGCTGATAGCAAACGACATCGAGCTCGTGCCGGCCGACGAGCCGTTACGCAGTCTGCCGGTGGCTCATGCGGTGTGGAAACCGGCGCCGAGCCTGAGCACGTCTGCGGAGTCGTGGCTGGTCGCGGGCGGACCCCACCACACCGCGCTCACCACTGCTGTCGGTGTCGAGGCACTCGAGGATTTCGCAGTAATGACGGACATCGAGCTCGTGCGCATCGACGCGGCGACGACGTCGAGCCAATTCGCTCGCGAATTGCGCTGGAACCAGGCCTATTACCGGCTCGCCCGCGGGCTGTCACGCTACTGACTCGAGGAGGGCTGAAACACTACGGCGCTGCACGCGTAGACGATTTACGCGCAGCTGCAGGCCCTTTCCCTGGCGACACGGTAGCCGCCGCGGTACTTTCTCGGACGACGAGTGTGCTCTCGACGACCTGCCTCTTCGCGACACGACGACCCGACTCGATCTGATCAAGCAGCAGCGCCAGGCTTCGTCGTCCGACCTCGCCGAAGTCTTGGCGCACAGTCGTCAAAGGCGTGGTGAAGTAGGCGGCTTCGGGGATGTCGTCGAAGCCCACCACGCTGATGTCATTCGGTACGTCGCGACCGTACTCATGAAATGCGCGGAGCACACCGACCGCCATCGAGTCGTTCGCCACAAATACCGCTGTCACTTCGGGCAACTTGGCGAGCACCCGGCCGCAGTCATAACCCGATCGTGCGCTCCAGTCGCCGGTTAGCGGCGGCGGCACTTCGACGCTGGCGGCTTCGAGAGTCGAACGCCAACCGGCCAGTCGCTGGCGGGCTTCGAGCCAATCGCTCGGTCCGGCAATGTGCCATACAGTGCGATGGCCGAGTTCGAGCAAATGCCTGGTGGCCGATTGCGCGCCCGCATATTGGTCGACCGTGACGACGTCGATGTCGGCGTCTGCGTCGCCTTCGACAGCGACGAGCGGCAACTCGTTCGGCAGATCGGCGAGCGCATCGGCGACGGAGACGAGTGGCGCGATCACGACGACCCCGTCGACTCCTTGATCGACGAGGCGATCGATGGCTTGCCGCACAGCTGGACGATCCGTGGATCGCAGGCTCGCAACGGTCATGAAGTACTGCGATTCCAGCGCGGCCTGCTCAATTCCGTAAAGCGTGGAGGCCGGGCCGTACAGCGTGCTGTTCAGCGTGACGACGCCGAGCGTTTGAGAGCGTCCGGTGACCAACGCGCGCGCCGCACTGTTTCTGCGATACCCAAGTTGCTCGATTGCGGCGAGGACTCGGGTGCGTGTCGTCGGGTTGACGCTCGGGTGATTGTTGATGACGCGCGATACCGTCTGGTGAGAAACGCCGGCGAGCGTCGCGACGTCGATCATCGCCGGCCCGCGGACTGCGCCGGCCACCGCGCCCGACGATGTGGTGCGCGGCGATGCACTGCCAGAAGGCGGTTTTCCCGATGACGCATTGCCCGATGACGCATTGCCGGACGACGCGGCGGGCCGCCGGCGCGGTGCCGGATTACCCTTCGGCACAGATGCCTCGAGCCTGTTTCATGCGAAGAAACATATAGCAGAAGGTGTCGTCGACCTATTGCCCAGCGACAATCCCAGCTGTAGCGTCGCGTTCCATCCCGCATTGAGTTCGACTCTTCTCCCACCGTAGTAGCAATGTTAACGCTAACACAACTCCAGACTCCACCTACGGGGTCGAACGCCGGGCTATGTCAGTTCGCGCCAGTCCATGCCCGGCTCTGATGCGGCCGACAACGCGGTCCAGTCGAACATCGTTTCCGTCGGCTACCGCGCACCCAGCAGCTTCCCGCCGTCCGGCAACACCTACCGGGTGACGAGTGTCAACGCCGGGAAGGTGCTCGATGCGATCAACTGCGGTACGGGCAACGGAACCCGCATCGACCTTTGGTCATCGCTTGGAAACAACTGCCAGAGGTGGACCTTTACCAACATCGGCAACGGCAATTACAACATCAAGAACGTGAACAGCGGCACGCTGCTTGACGTCGTGAACTGTGGTTGGGCAGACGGCACGTTGGTGGATCTGTGGGCGTCCCTTGGGAACACCTGTCAGCAGTGGAACATCATCCCCACCGGCGGTGACCGCTACGAGATCGTCAGCGTCAACAGTGGGATGGTCCTCGACGACGAGTACTGCGCGGCGGCGAATGGCGCCGTCGCTCGACTGTGGCAATGGTTGAACAACGCGTGCCAGGAATGGACAATCGCGTCGTAGCCACCCAGGGCCATCTTGGCCGGTCTGCCGTGGCGGCAGGGACTCCGCC
>JBOGEK010000030.1:0-16061 GCA_050743645.1 Acidothermaceae bacterium | reverse complement strand
GGCATCGTGCAGGCCGCGCAGAACGTGGGCGTCACCATCGACATCGTGAACATCATGACCATGGACTACTACCAGGGCGACCAGGAGATGGGCACGGCGGCGATCAACGCGGCCCAGGCGACGCTGTCGCAGTTGCAGTCGATCAACTCCAGCTACACCTACGCCAACGTCGGCATCACGCCGATGATCGGCACCAACGACGACGGCTCCGTCTTCAGCCTCGCCAATGCGGATGCCGTCAGAAACTGGGCTACCAGCAACGGAATCGGGCGCCTTGCGTTCTGGTCAGTGAACCGCGACCAGCCGTGCAGCGGCTCGGCAAACTCGCTGTCGACCTGCAGCGAACAAAGCCAGGCACAGCTCGCCTACACCGACGCATTCCTGGGCGCCGGTGGAGGCGGCGGTGGTGGCGGTGGTGGCGGAACGCCGACGACGACCCCGACGCCAACACCAACCCAGCCTTCGGGTTCATGCACGGCTCCTGCTTATAACAACTCGAACGTCTACACAGGTGGCAACCAGGTCTCCTACAACGGCCACGCCTGGACGGCGAAATGGTGGACCCAAGGCGAGGCGCCGAGCACCGGCGGGTCGGGAGTGTGGACCGACAACGGTCCGTGCAACGGCGGCGGCAACAGCACAACGACGCCAACCCCGACTCCCACGCCAACACCAACCTCCACTCCAACCCCCACCCCAACACCGACGCAGACTCCGCCGAGCGGCGTACGGCAGTGGGCACCCGGGGTCGCTTACAAGATTGGTGACCAGGTCACCTACAACGGCATCGAATACACCTGCCGACAAGCCCACACGTCACAAGTCGGCTGGGAACCGCCTAACGTACCGGCACTCTGGCAGGCCAGCTAACTGACGGACGCTCGGTACACATCACGAGGTTGACACGCAATCGTCAAAGAAGATCACCGGAAACCCTTGTCCGGACACCAGTAGCTGCCGAGACAGGATGCGTGAGGAGCACGTCGACACCGCGCGTGGCTGCCGCATGACCTCGGCCGGATCTGGCGGCGCGTCGATACTCACGGTCAATTCCCCGGTGATGGTTCGCTTCGCGCACCAACACGACCGCGAGTTCGCCTCACGCATAGAAGCTCTCGACGAAGGCGCCTTGATCGTTATCGCACCGCCTGGTGCGAATTCGGCGGTGCTCGCGAGCGGCACCCGCGACGTCGAACTCGCCTGGCTGACGCCGCGGGGACGCTACGAGCAGCCCTGCCGGCTCGAGTCGAGCCAACCTGGTCAAGCAGGTGGTTCGCGGCGCTGGCGGTTGCGGCCGCTGCGGCAACCGCTCCTCGTGCAGCGACGCCGCTACATCAGGGTGCGGGCCAACGTCGACATCACGATCGACCTCGACGGTGAGTCGGTCGGAGCTGCGACGATCGATGTGTCGGAAGGCGGCTTTCGGGTTCGGATGCCGCGTCGACATGTTCCAGAACTGCAACACACCGTCGTCCACGCGCATATTGGCGGTGCTCAGGTGGCACTTGCCGGTTACGTTGTCCGGACGACGGAAGCCGAGCCTGATCAGACCGAGGCCGTGATCGCCTTCCAGGCTGACGGTAACGACGCCGAAGCCGTACGGCGATTCGTCCTGCACATGCAACTGCGCGCCCGAGCAAGTCGCGACTCGTAACTCCCGCCCCGCCAGGCAACCACGCGACCGGTTCGCGCGTGATTGTCTATGAGCAACCGAGGGAGTGCGCGCACAATGGCAGCCAAGCATCGACGTTCGCGATCGACGGGTGCCCGGCTGGCCGCCGGCACCCTCGCCGCTGTCACCGTGACGGCCGTCGCTGCAGGCACATTGGTTCTCGTCAACCACTACGCCGTCGTCTCCAGCGGCGACACAGCGGCTGCTGCGGCAACGGGGACACCCAGCGGATCCGCAACGACGGCCCACTCCGCAACAGGTTCGGCGGCTCAGTCGCAGCAACGACAATCGTCGGCGACGCCTACCGCCGTCCCACTTCATGTTCTGAACGTGGCGCCCGACGACACGGCTCCGGTGAACGGCGCAACACCCGTCATCGTCACTTTCGACGAAGCAGTCGCAACAACTGTGCTGCCGCAGATAACGCCCGCAGTGCCGGGTGACTGGAGCCGACCGACACCAACCACATTGCGGTTCGATCCGGCGGTCGCTTTCGTCCCGTCGACCAAGGTGACCGTGGTGGTGCCCGCCGGAATGCAAGCAACGAACGACGGTTTGCTCGCGACGGCAACGACGACGTCGTACCGCGTTGCCGACGGTTCGCTGCTTCGGCTTCAACAATTGCTTGCCGAGCTCGGTTACCTACCTCTCGACTTCACCGCCTCGGTCACTGAAACCAAGACCGCACAGGCACAAGGTGAGTTGGCGTTCGATCCGCCGCAGGGCCAGTTCTCGTGGCGATTCGCCTCGACGCCGCAACCGCTCGTCAACTTGTGGCAGCCAGGCGAAATGACCGCAATGACGAGTGGCGCCGTCATGGCTTTCGAGAACGTGCACCAACTGACCGTCGATGGTGACGCGGGACCAGCGGTGTGGACCGCGCTGCTGAGCGACGCGGTCAACGATTCGCCCGACCCACGGGCCTACACCTGGGCTTGGACGACGATGACCCACCCCGAAACGTTGAAAATCTGGAGCAACGGCGAGTTCGTGTTCACCTCGCCCGCAAACACCGGCATACCAGCCGCCCCTACGCCGGAAGGTAGTTGGCCCGTCTTCTTGCGCTACCGCAGCCAGACAATGCAAGGGACGAACCCCGACGGTACGAAGTACAAAGACGCGGGCGTGCCATACATCAGCTACTTTCACGGCGGCGACGCGATCCACGGCTTCAGGCGCGCTTCGTATGGCAGCGAGCAGAGCCTCGGTTGCGTCGAACTGCCCTACGACGCGGCCGCCCGCGTCTGGGATCTCATCGACTACGGCACCGTGGTGACCGTCACCTCGTAAGGTCAGGTCGACGAGCCAGAGCCGGCAGAGCCGCCGGTCGAACCGCTGCTGTCGGGGTCGGCGGGTTGCTGCTCGGCCGGATCGGCCGGCAGGTGGCGGCCCTTCGGCTCAGGTACGCCGACGAACGAGCCGGCCGGGCCGGGGTCCCAGCCGAACGCCACGATCGGCGAACCCGCGTACTGCTCAAGGCATACCTGCCAATCAACCGTCCCGGTCACCGACATGTACGCGCCGGGCGCGAGGCTCGCGCCGAACAGCGGCTGGTCGGGGTCTTGCTCGATGACGTGTCCTGGCGCCGGGGTGTCGACGACGGTTTCGCGAATGGCGCCACACACCAGGTCGCCGGTGCTGGCCTCGATCGATTTCGGTGCAACCGACGTATCGACGGCGAACGTGAAATGGCCGCGCAGCCCGTTCGCCTGCGGCTTGTCTTGCGGATATTGAGCCAACTCGTCGAGGCGATCACTAGTGAGCCACGCCTGATCGTAGAACGCGCCGGCATCCTTCTTGCCGTAGTCCTTCGCCTGTTGCCAAAGCTGTACCAGCTGGGCAAGCCCGTGGCCGTCGGCATCGATCGCTTCACCGGCGTCGCCGGCCCAGCCCGTGGTGTCAAGGGCACCGTCTGCGCTCTTGTCCGTCGAAAAGCCGCTCACCAGCGTGATCTGCCACGTCGCGGCCGCACTGGCCCGCGACACGACGAAGAGTTCGACAATGCCCGAGCTGTCCTGGCTAGCGGCGACCTCACCGATGAAGTAGTACGGATACGTCGAGCCGCGCGGCACCACAGCGCTGACGCTCGACGGCGCGAGCAGGTCGTAACTGAAACACCTGCATTGCAAGGCACTTGTGTCGCTAGCGAGCGCGACACCGCCCTCGATTCTTCTCAGTTGTGACTCGCTGCTGGCTTTCAGCGCCTGCTCGCGCATATCCCACAGGCCGACAACCACGTTGGTTGCCAACGCAGGTGTCATCACCGCGCCCGAATCGCCGCTCATGCTGAGGAATCCAGTGTCGGAGGGGGTCGGCAACGCCACTGCGGGACTACCGAGGGTGTCGTCCCCCGGGCTCGAACTGGGGCTGCTGGCGGGCGAAGCCAGCGCCACCGAAGGAGCCAATGTCGAGGCCGGTTGCGGCGACGAAGCTGGGGGTGCGCCAGCGGCCGTCGAGTGGTGAGTCGTCAAAGAGTGGACGACGACAAACCCTCCGACAACCACGATCACGATCACTACGGCGACTGCGACGATCGACATCGCAGAAACACGCGCAGCAGCGCGCGGGCGGCCGTGCTTGCCCACCCAGTTCCCCCTTTGCTGATAGCTGCCGGCGTGCGGCCGGACGTGAGCCGACGTGAGCCCGACACGCGTCAAAGCTGTATCGGCAGTTCGACTGATCTTCTTCAGTCGCCGAATTCCGGCGAGGACACCAATTCGGCGTCCGCAACAATCAGGCGGCTAGATCGCGCACGACCGTCTGTGAACCGTCGTCGGGCGTGATCGAACCGCTGTCGGCGAACTCGCCCATACCGGCGGACGCAGGCTCCAGCCCGGCCACCGGGTCGCTCAAAGCGTCGCTCAATACTTCGGTCAACTCGGCATCGTCGAGGTCGTGGCGGCTGCCGCCGACCGGCTCCCGAACGATCTCGCTCCACACGGTCTTGCTCGCTTCATCGCTGTCGACACCCCATGTGCGCGACAGACTCTCGACAAGTCGAAGGCCGCGCCCAGTGGTTGTATCGGCGGAGAAACGGCGTTTGGCGGCGAACGCGGCGGGACGCTTGTCGGTTACCGCGACGCGTACCGCGGAGGCTTCAACCCTGACCCGGACGACGAAGGTGGTCGAGGCGTGCACCACTGCATTCGTCGCGAGTTCGCTGATGACCTGCACCGCCGGCCAGCTTTGGTCCGAGGCTCCTGCGGCTTCAAGAATCTCGACAACGAAATGACGAGCGGCCGAGACGCTGCTCGGCACGCCCGCAAGTTCGACCTCACCCTGGTGCATGGTTTGATCCTACAAACCCGCGGAACGGGCAGGAACCTCCAGCTGGCCGCCGAACAATCAACCGAACGGCCTATCCAGACCGGGTCCGGATGGATATACGCGACTTAACGTTGCGGCGGCAACCACGTTAGTAATCGCGCGAGAGACTGCGCCTGGCAGCGCGCGTAGTGGGGGCGTGGCGGTGTTTCCCTGGGTGTGGTGGCCCGACGCAGGCATCGCAGCGTTGGGCCGCGGCACCCAACGCCGTCGGGTCAAAGCTGTGCGAAAAAGACGACGTCGGGCGGTCCCCTGCGTGCATCGATGCTTTCGCAACGCACGATCGAGAAACACTTGCCCAGCAATCGCTCGAACTCCACCGCCGCCGATGCGCTCCAGATCGTCAACCGTCCGCCATCGGTAAGCCTGGAGCTCAACAACGCCAACGCCTCCGGCGTGTAAAGCCAGCTATTCGACTCAGTCACGGTCCAGTCGGGGCCGTTGTCGACGTCCATGCAGATTGCATCGAAGCGGTCGCCCGGGGTGAGTAGCCAGGAGCGAAGATCCGCCACGACGACGCGGACGCGTGGATCGTCGAGTGCCCGCCCATTGATCGTGGCGAGTGGCCCACGATTCCACTTGACGATTGCCTCCTCGATCTCGATCACCGTCACGTTTTCGACATCGGGGTAGGCGAGCACCTGGGCCAAGGTGAATCCGACGCCGATACCAGCGACGAGCACGCGTCGTACCGCCCGGGTTTCCTTGGAGCGAGCGGACGACGAAGAAGCCACCGCGAGATCGGCGAGCCGGCGTTCCGATCGGCCGTCACCGGTGTCCATCAAGAAGACGCCGTTGCTGATGATCTCGAAGACGCCGCCCCGCCTTCGCAAGGCCAGTTCGCCGGCCGGTGAGTCGACGCGCTCGACCCACTCGACGTCGTCCGTCACATTCACGCTCGCGCCATCCGACACCCCATCGTCATATCGCACCGACCGGCGACGAGAGAAACCACCATCGGCTGTTCGGCCAGCTTTCGGGTGGCGACCGGCGCAACATCGTGACACGAGCTGATCCGACAACTTGATCACGATCACCGTCAGCTGGTGCCGACCCGCGGCACCGGCTCGTTTCGCGTTGGGGGCAGTCGTGTCGCATGTCGCAGGGGTGTTGGTTCGCGCCGCGAGGTTGTTGGCGTCATTGGCGCTGGCCACCGGAGCGGTCGTCATGTTGCCAGCCGCGGTGGGGACAGCAAGCGCCGCGACGCCGACCATCGCTTGCGACAAGGTCAGCCATACCTCGACCGATTGGGCTACCTGCCAGCAAGTCGTCGCGACCGCATCGTGTTACTGGGACAACCGCGATGGCAGCTACACGATTGCGTTGGGTTACGTGAACTCCAGCGACGCTGTACTGACCGCGGCCGCGGGCACCGATTACAACGGCATCGTCATCCAGGGCAGCCCAGCCACGTTCGACAACCCAGGCCGCCTCACGGCTTTCGAACCCGGCACCTCGCAGACTGCGTTCACGATGACCACGCGAGCGAGCAACACGCTCGCCGATTGGTGGGTGATGCAACGCGAGTTCGCCTTTACGACATCGAACACGCCCAAGTGCGCGTCAAAACCGGTACCGATGATGGGAAATTCGACGGCCGTCGCGCTAACGTTCGGTTTGTTCGTAGGTCTGCTGGCCGTCGTCAATCGCCGTCGCCTGACGCGCCTCGCTCGCTCACCGTGGCTGCATAGGGCGACCTGATCGCAGGCCCAGCAGCTGGCGACACCCCGTGACCCGCGAGTGTGCCAACGCGCAAGCCACTGTCGGCGCATTCACGCAACACCCGCGGCAGCGCCTGCAGGGTCGACCGCCACGAATCGGACGAGCGCGACGAACCGGCATCGTGCAACAGCAGGGTGGCTCCGCCGACGATGCCTGGCGCCAACAGTCCGTGCACCGATTCGGCTGTCGAGTCAGCGGCCCAGTCCTTCGCCCACCTGGTCCAGAGCACGGTGCGCAGACCGTGTCGGTTGGCCTCGGCCAACGCGGTTGCCGTGAGAACGCCATAGGGGGGTCGAAACCATGCCGGTCGGACGCCGGCAACCTCGCCAACCGCATCGATACAGCGCCCGAGCTGCGGGGAGTGCACAAACAGGTACCTGTGTCGCCAGCCGTGCACGGCTACCTCGTGGCCCTCATCGACGATGCGGCGCACGAGCTCAGGTGAGTCGCGAACTCGTTGGCCCACCAGGAAGAACGTCGCAGTCGCGCCGAACCCGCTGAGCAGATTGAGATAGGCCGGCGTCGACTCCGGGTCGGGCCCGTCGTCGAACGTGAGGGCCACGTGGTCAGCGCGGCCAACACCCGACAGCTCCGGAAAGAATCGCCGGACGGCGGGAAGCCAGGTAGCGGCAGGCACTATCTGCGCGCTGACCGCGGTACCTACGATTCGACCGAACGTCGTCACGAGCGGTCGCCGTCCGATAGCGGCCGGATACCGGTGGCATCGCTGGGTAGGTGAGATCGCGTGCGGCGATACCTGATCCTCACGGCGAGCATGGGCGACGGGCACCAACGCGTCGCCCAGGAATTGCAGCGTCGGTTGACCGAACGCGGCGACAGCGCTGACGTGGTCGACATTCTCGGTGTGCTGCCTTTCGGTATCGGCCCGCTGCTACGCGGCGGCTACTCCGCCATGTTGCGCCATACCCCGTGGTTGTACGACTTGATCTACCGCGAGTTCTTCGTGCCGGGCGGCAACACCCGGCGGCCTGATCCGTTGGTTGCCGCCAGCTCGCCCGCCATTGCGCGTCTCGTCGAGCGGTACAACCCCGACGTCGTCCTGTCGACCTTTCACCTGTGCGGCCAAATCACCGGCCGGCTTCGCAGCAGCAGTCGACTGGCCGTTCCAAGTGTGGTGCTGGTAAGCGACTTCGTCGCCCATCAGATGTGGTGCCACCAGGGCAACGACGCGTTCGTTTGCCTGACGCAACGCACCGCGGGCGAAATCACTGCTCGCACCGGCCGCCCCGCCACCGCGGCCGCACCGCTGGTACGCCAGGCGTTTCTCGACGACGCCGACACAAGCATCGCTCGGGCGCGGATACGGAGCGAGATCGGTGTGCCGCTAGACGAACCGCTGGTGCTGGTATCGGCGGGCGCGTGGGGTACCGGCGACGTAGCTGAAGCGGTCCGGGAGATCTCGTCCCCTTCGCATGTGACGATCGTTTTGTGCGGGCGCAATGAACGACTTCGCCGGTCGCTGCAACAGCAAGCTGCTTCGCCGACCACGACGGTTTTGGGCTGGCGCGACGACGTCGCGGATTTGATGCGCGCAAGCGACGTGCTGATCGACAACGCGGCTGGGCAAACCGCGATCGAGGCACTGGCAATCGGCCTGCCTGTCGTCGGATTCCGCCCGCTGCCTGGCCACGGCCGTGACAATGTTCGGGCAATGCACGAATTGGGCCTGACCAGTTTCGCCACCGACCGGGCCGAGGTACAGCAAGCGATCGATCACCTGGTGCATGACGGACAGGCGCGAGCAGCGCAGGTCGACGCCGGCCGAGCATTGTTCACAGTCGATCCGCTGTCGGCTCTTGATTCTGCGGCGACTGCCCCGAGTTCGACGGCGGCCGGTTCGACTCCTCGCCTTCACCGCTGACCAACGGAGATCGGGCGAGTTCGACACTTGCCAACGCGATCACGAGCGCCCCGACGATTTCGATCGCGAGCCAGCCGCCGAGCCTAATTCGCTCGCCGAAAACGAGCACTCCGATACAGGTGGCGAATATCGGATCGCTCAAGGTGATTGCCGGCTGTGCGGCCACCAAAGTGCCTGCCTGTAAAGCATTTTGCCAAAGAAACAGGCTGATGACGCCCGCTATCGCCATTGCGTAAAGCTCCCAGGAGCTAAACATGACGGCGACGCCGGTGCTGAGGTCACTCATCGCCTGTTTCATCAAACCAGCGGTCAGCGCGAATCCGGTGCCGGCCGCGGCTCCGAAGGCAGCCGAACGTGGCGAGCCCTCCAGTCGCAGCGCGACCACCACGATGACCGCGATCAGGACAAGGCTCGCAATCAGCGTGAACACCAACGACATCGTGCTCGCCGACACGCGGCCTCCGTGCGGCGCGGCAGCCAGCAAGACGGCGGCCAACCCGGCGGCCATGCCGACCACGCCCAACCAGGCTCGTCGTCCGGCGGAGACGCTGAAGAAGACCGGCGCGAGTAGCAGTGTCAGCGGCAACTCGGCGAGCAGGATGGGCTGCACCAACGCGAGGTCGCCGGAGTCGAGGGCGGCGGCTTGGAAGATGAATGCGCCGAGCATGGCGAGCAGCCCGAGTAGCCACACCGGCCGCCGCAGCACGTCGAGCAGCAAGGCGAGATGCATCGACTCGCGTTCCGGGATTGACCTCGCGCCCTTGCGCTGCAAGATCGACGCCAGCGCGTTGCACAACGCCGCGGCCAGCGAACACACGATGGTCACCATCGCGTCGGCCAGGATGCCGCGACGAGATCTGCCGGTGTCTCAGCCGAACTTGTCGGCAAGCCCGCGGTAGACGGCAGGCAAGCCGTCGTGCAGCAGCGCCGGAAGCCGCATCCAATGCGGGATGAACACCAACCGGTCGCTGTGCTCGACAGCGCGCAACACTGCTGCCGCGACCCCATCGGCAGGCACCGGACGCGGCCAGCTGCGCTGGTACGGGCTGCCACGATGTTCGAAGAAGCTCGTGTCGACGGCGCCGGGCGAGACGACAGAGACGTCGACACCGTGTCTTCGAACCTCGGATCGCAATGCCTCTGCATAGGTGCGCACCGCTGCCTTCGTTGCCGAATAGACCGCCTCGTTCTCTACTCCGAGATGCCCGGCAACCGAGCCGATAAAGACAATGTGGCCGCGGCCTCGCTCGACCATGCCCGGCAGCAGGAGGCGGGTCAGCAACAGCGGCGCCAGCAGGTTGATGTCGACGAGCCGCCGCAGGTCGCCACACGGCATGTCGGCCGTGCTGCCGTACCAGCCCACTCCGGCATTGCTCACCAGGACGTCGACCTCGCCGGCGTCGCGGGCAAGGCGGCGCACCGCGCTCTCATCGGTGAGGTCGGCGGCGATCACCGTCGTCGTCGGCAGGGCCGCTTGCACACCCATGCTTCGCCGATCACGCCCCGACATGATCAGTTGGGCTCCCTTGCGGGTGAACGCCGCCGCAATCGCCGCCCCGATTCCGCCCGACGCACCGGTCAACAGCACCCGCGCGCCCGAGATGATCACCACCGCCCCATTGCGGGAGTAGTTGGCGACAGGCTCGACCGGTTCGACACCGTCATAGCCCCTGCTTGCACCACATCGGACCGAGTCAAACTCGGCAACCGACCATAGATCGAGGACGACGAGGCTCGTCACTCCACGCAGCCGCCCGGTAGGTTGCGTGCGTGCTCGATCTTCTGCTGCGCAACGCGCGGCTTCGCGGTCTCGACAGTGTCGATGGCGTCGATGGCGCCGAGGGTGTCGAGGGTGTCGACGGTGTCGACGGTGTGCGCGACAGCGGCATTCGCGACGGCGTTTTCGCCGAACCCGAGCCCGAAACGGCCGCAAGCGAGACGATCGACCTCGGTGGCCGGCTCGTCACCCCACCGCTGGTCGAACCGCACATCCACCTCGACGCGGTGCTGACCGTCGGGCAGCCACGGCCGAACCGTTCGGGCTCACTCTTCGAAGGCATCGCGATCTGGGGCGATCGCGTCAAACATCTCACCGCGGACGACGTAAAAGCCCGCGTCCGCCAGGTACTGCGCTGGCAGTTGGCGAACGGCGTGCAACACGTACGCAGTCACGTCGATGTCTGCGATCCACAGTTGACCGCACTTCGCGCCCTTGTCGAACTCCGCGACGAAGTGCGCGACCAAATCGACCTGCAACTGGTGGCGTTTCCGCAGCAAGGGATTCTCGGGTTCGACGGCGGGCGCGAGTTGATGCGTCGCGCGGTCGAGCTCGGAGCCGACGTCGTCGGTGGAATTCCGCATTACGAGCTCACCCGCGAAGACGGCGTCGAATCAGTGCGATTTTCCTTTGCGCTGGCCGAAGAGTTCGGGCTGCGGGTCGATATCCACTGCGATGAGACCGACGACGATCATTCGCGTTTCGTCGAGGTGATGGCCGCAGAGACCATCCGGCGTGGCATGAGCGGCCGGGTCACGGCCAGCCACACCACGGCCATGCACTCGTACAACGCGGCGTACGCCTACCGGCTGGTCAACAACATCAAGCGCGCCGGGTTGCACATGGTGACGAACCCACTTGATAACTCCGTGCTGCAAGGGCGTTTCGACACCGGCCCGGTCAGGCGCGGGCACACTCGGGTGAAGCAACTCCAAGAAGCCGGCGTCAACGTGTGCATCGGCCACGATTCGGTGATGGATCCGTGGTATCCGCTCGGGTTCGGCGATCCGTTACAAGCCGCGTTCGTGTTCGTGCATCTCGGCCATTACAGCGGAGACGACGAGCTGAACCGCCTGCTCGACATGGTCACCGGCAATCCGGCGTCCGCGCTGGGCTTGCAGAATTACGGCGTCGCCGTCGGCAATCCGGCCAACCTGGTGGTGTTCGACGCTCCGTCTGATGCCGATGCGATTCGGCTAGGCGCGCGGCGGCTGCTCGTGCTTCGCGGCGGGCGGATAGTCGCCCGCACGCAGCCCTCGTCGACGACAGTTGTTTGGGACGGCGTCGAGGAGCCCGTCAGCTTCTTGCGGTAGCCGCCTCGGGGATTACCAGCACCTCGTTACGGCGGTCACCTTGGAAGCGGAAGAAGATGGCGTAGAGCACCGCGGTGAGTACGAACCCAACCTCGAAGGTGAGGTCACCAAGCGCCGGGTGATGCTTGGGCACCCAGCCGACGTACTTCGTCTGGTTGGAAAACAGCGGAATCGAGACTGCCATTCCGATGGCCATCGCTACGGGCCCGCCCCACGGATTGTGCCTGGTATCAAAGAGGAACCCGTCGACTCGATCGCGCCGCCGAAGCACCCAGTCGGTGAACATCACGGCGAGCCACGGCCCGATCCAGTAGGCAATTACGAGCAGGAAGCTCTCGTACTTGTCTCCGGCGTCCTTCAGGCCAGTGAGAGCGACGACGAAGCCGATCGCTCCGAAAACGAGGGCGATAATAGCGCGGCGCAGGGCGAGCGGAAGCTGGAAACCCAGCGTGAGAAACGACATCGCCCCCGAGTAGATATTCAACACGTTGGCGCACACCGCACCGATCGCAATAGCGACGAGCACGAAGTCGGCGAGCGCCGTCGACATGTGGCCGGTAAAGGCGCCGGTCGGGTTGCCGAGCGCGTCACCCGTCGAACCGATCGTGACCGACGCCGCCCCGACAATCTCGAGCACGACGCACGAAATGAACACACCGAGCCCGGCGAACAAGCCCGTCGCAAGCTTCGACACGCCGGGACGCAGGTAACGGGTGTAGTCGGCGGCGTAGGGGTTCCAGCCGCAGGCGTAACCGAACGCAGCGCCGAGAGTGATCAGAAAACCGCCGCTGCCGCCGCTGCCGTGTACCGCGCTCGGGTGCGCCTTGGTGAAGATCGAGACAGCGGCGAGCACGAAGGCGACGCCGAGCACGGGCAGTGCGAGCCGTTCGAACAGGTGAACCAGGTTGTGGCCGAAGAACGCGATCGCGATCTGTGCGACGACCACGATCACCAATGCCAACCATTTCGGCATATGGGTCAACGTGTTCAGCGCGAGTGCACCGCTCACGCTGTTGACCGCGAACCAGCCAATGCCCGCGGTGATCGAGTTCAGTCCGGCGGGCAACCAGTTGCCGCGGTAGCCGAACGGGATGCGCGACAGGATCATCTGCGGAACGCCGGACCGCGGGCCACGCGACGACAGCAGGCCGTGCGTGAGTGACCCGAGCGCCGTGCCGAGAACGATCGCCACGATCGCCTGACCGAGTGAGAGGCCGAAGGCCGCGACCGCCAGAACGCCAACGAAAACCGTGGCGAATTCGAGGTTCGGGGAGGTCCAGGTCCACAGCAACTGCAGCGGATTTCCGTGGCGTTCAGACAGTGGGATGAACTCTGCGCCACCGGGCTCGACAGTGCCGACCCGGCCGCCGTACTCACCCTCACGGACTCTGGCGACCACCTCGAGGTCGTCGCCGTCAGCGCGTCCGAGCATCGTCACGTGTGCCCCTTTCGCAACGGAATCCACTGGAAGTTCACCCGCCCGCACGCCGATCGAGCGCCGGAGACGACGAGATTGGCGGTTGAGCGTCGGTGGCGCCGACATTAGCGGTTGTGAATCTCGGCGAGTAGTGGCGCGCCGTTTCGAGCTTGTGAATCGCGCGTTGCTGGGTACGGTTCGATCATGGTCTCCCGCGACGACGTACCGACGCCCGACGACGCAGCCGACGAGCTCTACGCCCTTTTGCCTCAGGAGTTCACGGTCCGTCGCGACGAGTTCGTCGCCGCGGCTAAGGCCCACGGCGATCGCGCCGCCGCCAACGAAATCGCCGGGTTTCGCAAGCCCTCGACCGGCGCGTGGCTGGCAAACCGGCTGGTGCGCGAACGCGCCGACGACGTCCGGTCATTGCTCGATCTCGGGGCTTCGTTGCGAGAAGCCCAGTCGCAACTTCGCGGCGACCAGCTTCGTGAACTCGCGCGGCAACGACGTCAAGCGGTAAACGCGCTCGTCCGTGAAGCTCGGCACTCCGCCGCCGCCGCAGGCCTGCCGGTCGGCGACGACATCGCGCGTCAGCTGGAGCAGACCCTTGAGGCGGCGGTGTCTTCGGACGAGGCCGCCCAACGCCTCGCGTCAGGACGCCTGGTCTCGATGCTCACCCCGACGGCCGAGTTCGGTTCGTTCCCTCCGCAGCTGCACGTCGTGCGCGAAACCGAAGAAGGGTCCGGACGACGAAAAGCAGACGCCGCTGCACGAAACCAGCAGAGCCAGCGGGATAAGCAGAGCGGGCCGACCGAGCCGGCTGCTGCGAACGGACCGAAGAAAAAGGCCGAACTCGCCAAGGCGAGACAAGCAGTGAAGGCGGCCGAAGGGATTGCTACCGGTGCCCGCCGCGAACTGGCTGATCGGGGTTCGCAAATCGACAAGATTGTCGCGGGCATCAACGAACACGAGTCGGCCGTAGCCGATCTGCAAGCCGAGATCGAGGAGTTGTCAGAACGACTTCGTCACACCAAAGAACGGCTCACCGAATTGCGCCGGGCACATCAGGAAGCGCGCAGGGCATTGACGACAGCCGAACGCGAAACACGCGCCGCCGATCGGAGGGTCGAGGCGGCGCGTGCAGAACTCGAAGAGTTGGAGTGAGTTATTCGGGCTCGATGTGCATGGCTTGCTCTTCGCGCGTCAACCCACCGCCGTCCAACCCGACGTCGACACCTTCCGTCTCGGGCTCGTGGTCTCCTGGCTCGAGTCCCTGGTCGTTGACCAGGCGCCCGACCTCGACGTCGGCATCCGGGTCGGCTTCGACACGGTCGATATCTTGCCCGTTCGTGCCTTCGAGATCGTCGCCGATCTCGGTCAGCGAGGGATCCGACAGCTCGCGGGAGAGGCGCATACTGAGCGGCTCGCCTTCGATCTGCTCCTCGGCCGTCGTCCCCCAGTCGACGCTTGCGTTCGGGCGGTCGCCGGGCAGCGGTAGCTCCTCGGGATCTTCGGACCACTGCTGTTCGGGCGTGCCGTCCTGCAGGTCGGGAATTCCGGCGTCCTCGAACCGCGACCCCGGGTCGTGATGATGATGAGCGGTTGCCATGGCGATCCTCTCGTCGTCGTCCAACCTGTCGCGTACCCCGCGCCGACGGCCGCATGCGCGAAATGATCGATATCTGCCCTTTCTGGCAGTGGTGACGTCGGCTAGTTCGTGCGGCGGTAGGTGCGCACGGCGAGCGGCCCGAAGACCGCCAGAATCGCGGCCAACCACAGCAGGCTCTGCCACAAATGCGGTTCGAGCGCCGACGATCCCGGGCCAGATCCCAATGCCAGGTAACGCATGGTGTCGATGACGATCGTGACTGGCTGGTTGTTCGCGAAAGCCTGCAACCAGCCGGGCATGCTTTGGATCGGCACGAACGCCGAACTCACGAAGCTCAGCGGGAAAACCCAGATCAACCCGAAGGCCTGCACTGACTCTTCATCCTTGATGGCAAGGCCAATTGACGCCGATACGCAGCACACCGCGAGCCCGAAGACGAGCGCAATCGCAATCATCGCAATCGCGGGACCGACGCCGTTCTCGAACCGAAATCCGACCGCGTAGCCGACGCCAATCATCACCAAGATGGTCACAAGCATGCGGGCGGTGTCGGCAATCAATCGCCCCGCCAGCACTGCCGATCGTGCCATCGGCATCGATTTGAAGCGGTCGAGGGTGCCCTTTTGCACCTCACGGGCCAACGCGATCGCAGTGCCGAACGAGCCGAAGGCGGCCGTTTGACCGATCACGCCGGGCAGCAGGTAATTGACGTAGCCGCCCTTTACCTGCACCGGAATTGCGCCGCCGAAGACATAGCGAAACAGCAGCGTGAACATCACCGGTTGCACGAGCGTGAACACAATGAACGCTGGTACCCGGCGCCAGACGATGAGGTTTCGCCGAGAAAGCGTGAGCGAGTCGAGCACCGCCCAACGCAATCGTTCGTATGCCGAAATTCGCTCGGAAATCTGATTGGACGACGCCACCGTGGCCGCGCTCATCGACGTCCGCCTTCGCTTTCTGCCGGTTCAGGTTTACCTCGCCCGCGCCCACGACCTCGGCGACCTGGTGCCGGAACGGTCTCGTCTTCGGCCGCATGGCCGGTGACCGCGAGAAAAACATCGTCGAGAGACGGACGCCGCACCGCGAGCCCGTCGGTCACCACACCGGCGGCGTCGAGGCGGCGGACCGCTTCGACCAGCGATGCCGAACTTCGCGCGCCGACGCCGATCGTGACCCGCCCGGTCTCTGCGTCGGTCTGCGGATCGCCTTCGGCGATGTCGGCAACAGCAGCGGCAGCGTCGGCGAGGCGAGAGCGTTCGGGCACAGTGAACTCGAGCACGTCACCGCCCACACGGTCTTTCAGCTGTGCAGCAGTACCGGCGGCGATCACCTTGCCGCGGTC
>JBOGEK010000029.1:0-3913 GCA_050743645.1 Acidothermaceae bacterium | reverse complement strand
GGTCCGTAGCTCTCGACGACGACAGTTCCCGAACCGGCGATCACCACGTCAGACAATGCGCGCAGCAGGCCGAGTATGCGCTGGTCGGTGCGATTGCCGAGCCCGCCCGCGCGCCCTTCGCGGGTCGCGGCACCGTCGGCACTCGCGATCATGTTGGCACGTAACCAGGTGCGCCCAGCCGGATACGCGTAGGCGTCGGCGGGGTCGACGTCGACAGACGAGTCGCCGTCCCGCGGGAAAAGTCGCTGCATCGACTCAGTCAATCAGTTTCGCCCCGGTCAGTCACCGAGTATCACGACGGATTCGCCGGGCATCGTCAGTTCTCTCTTGAGCACGATGTCGGACGACGACGCGAGCAACACGCGGCTCGCCGACACCGCGAGCCGGCGTTGCTGCGGTGAGAGGTTCGCGACGACCGTGATGCCGGGCCGTTTCATCACGAGAACCCGCGACTTCTCGTCGACGTCAGCAGTCAATGTCTCGAAGCCGCCGTCACGTAGCTCGGCGAACTCTCGGCGCAGGCTGATAAGTGCGCGATACCACTCCAACATCTCGTGATGCGGCGCCCGGTCGCGTTCTGCCCAGTCGAGCACCGACCGCCTCGACGTCTGCGGGTCCTGCGGATCAGGGACTTCTTCAGGCTCCCAGCCGAACGATTTGAACTCGTTGCGCCGACCGTTACGAATCGATTCGACGAGCTGAGCGTCGTCGTGCTCGGTGAAGTACTGCCAGGGGGTCGATGCCGCCCACTCCTCGCCCATGAACAGCAGGGGCGTAAACGGGCTCAGCAACACGATCGCGGCACCGACCTTTGCCATTGCGGGCGAGACCAGATGGCAGAGCCGTTCGCCACGTGCCCGATTGCCCACCTGATCGTGGTTTTGCGAATAGCCGAAGAGTTGTTGCGCCGTGACGACTGACGGCAGCCGCCTGCCGTGGCGACGCCGTCGGTGGCTTGAGTGCTGACCGTTGTAGACGTAACCATTTCGAAGAGCCGTGGCGACGTCGGCCAGGTTGCCGAAATCCTCGTAGTAGCCGAACGTTTCGCCGGTGAGCGCCGCGTGTAGCGCATGGTGGAAGTCGTCGCTCCATTGCGCGTCGACGCCGTAACCGCCGATTTCGTGGGGTGCCACGATCCGCGGATCGTTGAGATCTGACTCGGCCACGATCGTCAACGGTCGCCCGAGTTCGCTTGACAGCGCGGTGACTTCGACCGCCATCTGTTCAAGCAGGTGGGTCGCGGAAGTGTCGATGATTGCGTGCACGGCGTCGAGCCGCAAGCCGTCGAGCCGGTAGTCGCGCAACCACATCAGCGCGTTGTCGAGAAAGTATCGGCGTACGTCGTCGGAGTCGGCGCCAGAGAAATTGACTGCCTTACCCCACGGCGTTGCGTAACTGTCGGTGAAATACGGCCCGTAGCGCGGCAACACGTTGCCATCGGGACCGAGGTGGTTGTAGACGACGTCGAGCAGTACTGCGAGTTCGCGGGAATGGCAGGCATCGACGAAGCGCTTGAAGCCGTCGGGGCCGCCGTAGGAATCCTGAACCGCATAAGGGAAAACTCCGTCGTACCCCCAACCGTTTCGCCCGGGGAAAGCCGCAACTGGCATCACCTCGACGAAGTCGACGCCGAGGTCGACGCCGAGGTCGACTAGCTGGTGGAGATGGTCGATTGCCGCATCAAAAGTTCCTTCGTTAGTAAACGTCCCGATGTGCAGCTCGTAGCCAACCAACCCGGTGATGTGCTTACCGCGCCACCCCGTTGCTTGCCAGGCAAACTCGGAATGGTCGACGTAGCGGCTCGGGCCGTGCACGCCCGCCGGCTGCCACGCCGACTTCGGGTCGGGCAATTGCTCTTCGCCGTCCACCGACTCTCCGCCATTCAACAAAAAGGCGTAGTCGGTGCCGTGGGCGAGTTCGAGCTCGGCGCTCCACCAGCCACCGCCGGCAAGTTTCATCGGGTGGCGCTGCCCGCCGACGACGACGTCGACCCCGCTCGCGCGCGGCGCCCAGACGGTAATGGTGCGCGTCACCGTTTCGGGGCCCCGACACTGAAGAGGGTTACCAGTAGTGCCGCGATCAGTATCTGGCACAAGAAGATGATCCAGAATCCGCTGTGTATCGCGACTCCGATCGCGGTGCCGATAGACGAGCCGACGATGCCGATGGCCAACGTGAGCAGACAGCCGAGCGGACGACGGCGCGGCGCCACCCAGCGACCCAGCAGTCCGATGACGACGCCGGCGAGAAGCGCCGACCCGATACCGGTGATGTGCACGTACGTTCCTTTCGAAGCGTCAGGTCTGTTCGAGACCTCACGTTGACAAGCTAACGCCCGGAACGAGGAGCGCGACGGGCGTTCCGGGGAGCAGGTCGCCGAGCGCGACGTCAGTACCGGCATGTTCGCGCCCACTTAGCGCGTCGACCCATATGCCCTCGGGTAGTGCGATCGTGGTGTCGCGCCAGCCGCCGTCGCGCCGCAGCTTTGCCGAAAGCCGCGTCGCTACAGTGACCAGTGAGTCAGATCGCGAGAATGCCACGACGTGCAATGCGGCCGCGCCTCTGGCAAGAACCGGACGGTAATGGGTGAACCAGTCGGGGTGATCGCGTCGCAGTCGTAGCGCCGTCGCCGTCACCCGCAGTTTGTCGTCGAGCAATGACTGCAAGGCCTCGCGCCGCACCCGGTAATCGACCGGCCCACGGTTGTCGGGATCGACCAGGAAGAACGTCGCGAGTTCTGCGCCCTGATAGGTGTCGGGCACGCCGGGCATGGTGAGCTGAACCAGCTTCTGCGCCAGCGAATTCGCCGCCGCGAACGGCTCGATCGCCGCCACGAACATGCCGACGTCGGCCATGAGTCCGTCGTCGTCGAATACCCGCTCGACGAACGTGCGCAACGCGTCGTCGTAGACGGGGTCAGGCGAGAGCCAGGACGTCGACAACTTCGCCTCGCGGCTCGCCTTTTCCATGTATCTGCAGGCACGTTCTGCGTCGAGCGGCCAGGCGCCGACGAGCGTCTGCCAGAAGAAATAGCCGGCACGTGCGTCTGGGCAGCCGAGTTTCTCGCCGATCGGCAGCCAGCGCCGGATCGCCTCGTGCCACTGATCGGGGAGCTCGGAAAGCACGGCGATTCTGGCTCGCACATCTTCGCCGCGCTTTGTGTCGTGCGTGGCGAGCGTGGTCATCGCAGCCGGATGGGTCGCCTGCAGATTCGCGGCGAATGCGTGAAACGCGTCGGCGTCGGCGCCAAACCGGGCCGGATTGCCGCCGACCTCGTTGAGCGACAAAAGCCTGGCGTGACGGTAGAAGGCAGTATCTTCGACGCCCTTGGCGTAGACAACCGCTGCAGTCTGAGCGAATCGGGTCGCAAATTCGCTGTCATCCAAAGCATGAGCGCGGATCGCCTCGACGTAGCGGCCAAGCCGCAGATCACCGGTCGCCGCCTCGGCGCAGGCCCGATCGAGCGCCTCAACGGTGCGCGGAGACGTCGCAAACGGCCGATACACATCGAGCCGGCAGAGCACCTCGACAAGCGCGGCGAGTTTCGTCTTGGCATCTCCATCCGACGAGCCACTCTCAGCTCGGACGACGAGAAGCCTCGCGAGCCGGCGAAGTTCAGCAGGCAAGGCGACTTCACAGACCACCCGCTTGCTTTGCAGCGCGACCGCGTCGAAATCCGCATCGGCACCCGTCGACTCGACGTAGATCTCGCTCATGATCTGTTCGGCCGCTGGGTCGACCAGCAGAGAGTTCAGCATTGCAAGTGATTCGTAGCCCGTCGTGCCAGCGGTCGGCCAGTCGGGAGGCAGCGGTTCGTCGACCGAAAGGATCTTCTCGACGAGCGTCCACGCCGAGCCGGTGGCTTCGGCGAGCCGGCGAAGTTCAGCAGGCAAGGCGACTTCACAGACCACCC
>JBOGEK010000028.1:0-1609 GCA_050743645.1 Acidothermaceae bacterium | reverse complement strand
CTCCCCATCGTCGGTTGCACGCCACCTTAGGTGGCCAGTTACAAAGCACCCTAGGTGGCCGGTGAGACAGCGCAAAGAGGTGGACGCCGGCATCCGACGTCCACCTCTTTGTTGCTGGTAGCGGTACTCAGACCGAACCGATCGTTACGAGCTGAGCTGGGTGCTTCCGAGCGTGGCCTTCAGGGTGAGGGTCTGGCCGTTGCGGTCGACGGTCAGCGTGACCGTCGTACCCGGCTTTTGGCCACGGACGGCGTTTTGCAGGTCGGTGCCGTCGGTGATGGTGGTGCTGTCGAATTTCGTGATGACGTCGCCGGACTGAAGTCCGGCAGTAGCTGCCGGGCTGCTGGGCTGCACCGCCACGATTCCGGCGCCGTTTTGCGCGTCGGTCACTTGCACGCCGAGGTAGGTGGCGCTTTGCGTGCCGCTGTTGCCATTCGACGTCTTGCCTGCCTTCAGCGAAGGCAGATCGCCGACCACGGTGTTGCTCGGGATGGTGAAGCCGATGTTTTGGGCCGGCTCGCTGCTGCTACCTGTGGCGACTGCAACGTTGATGCCGATCACGTCACCGTTCTCATCGACCAATGGACCACCGCTGTTGCCCGGGTTGATGGCGGCGTCGGTTTGCAGCAGGCCGGTGAGGTTGTCTTCGCTGTCTTGCAAGCTGCGGCCCTTCGCCGACACGATTCCTTCTGTGACGGTCGGCGAACCGCCGTACCCCAAGGCATTTCCGACGGCGATCACACTGTCGCCGACCGCAACCGTGTCGGAGTTGGCAAAGGTCGCCGGCGTCAAGCCTGAGACACCCGAAATCTTGATGACTGCCAGGTCTTTGCTGGTGTCGATACCGACCACCGACGCATCGTGCGTGCCACCGTTGTTCGGCAACGTCACCTTGATGTTCGACGCGCCGTTCACCACGTGCGCGTTGGTGACCACCTCGCCGTCCGCCGTGATGATTATTCCGGTGCCCGCGCCACTTTCTTCGAAGCCACCGAAGCCGCCGAAACCTCCGCCGCGGCCGTTCGGCGATGCGGTCACCGTATCGTTGATGATAACGACTGACGGCTCGATCTTCGCCAGCGCCGACTTCACGCTCGACGAAACAGCAGCAGCAGAAGGCAAATTGCTGGTCGACGTCACCGATGTTGCTGCCGTAGTGCTCGCGTGGCTGCCGTCGACGGCGTGCACGACCGTGCCTGTCACCGCGGCCGAGACCACGACTGCAGCAACAGTGGCTGCCGTCGTCCGGCGAAAACGCTTGCGCGCCAGCTTCTTCTCGGGCAGCGCAGGATCATCAGCGTTCGACTCGACGGCGCTCGGCTCGACCTCAGGTCGAGGCGCGGTCTCGAACGCGGCAGGCGTCGGCGGCAGCCACGGGCTGTTCGCCGAGTCGCTGCCGACCTGGTCGGACGCCGGGACCGACCCCGACCACCAGGGAGCCGGGTCAGATGCTGCAGCCGCGGGCGGCTCGGGGGACGTCGGGTCACGTGGGTCGAATTCAGGTCGCTGCTCGTCGTTAGGGTTCACCGGATCTCCTCGCGTTGTCGTCGTCCGCGACCGATCCCGCCGCCGTTGGTTGCAGCTACTTCAGTCGCCTGCACTCAACATC
>JBOGEK010000027.1:0-6499 GCA_050743645.1 Acidothermaceae bacterium | reverse complement strand
CGGCCAGTGCGATCGGAAACCCTTGGCCCAGTTCGCCGATCAGTCGGTTCGAATCGATGCGGACGTCGGTGAGGTGCAGTTGCGCGGTGGGCGAGGCCTTGAGCCCCATCTTGCGTTCGCGCGCGGCGGCTTCGACGCCAGCGGCATCGGCGGGGACGAGAAAGCAGCTGATGCCACGCGGCCCGTCGTCCGACGTACGGGCCATCACCGTGTAGAAGTCGGCCTCGCCTGCATGGGTGATCCACGCCTTGGTGCCGTCGAGGTGAAACCCGTCGGCGGTTGCGGTCGCGCGGGTGCGGAGCGCGGCGGCGTCGGAGCCTGAATCGGGTTCGGAAAGGCAGTAAGCGCCGAGCAATTCGCCGCCGAGCATGCCAGGCAGCCATCGTTCCCGCTGCTCGTCGTTGCCGTATCGAGCCAGCGCGAAGCAGGACAGCGTATGCACGCTGGCTCCGAGGCCGACGGTGAGCCAAGCGCGGCTCAGCTCCTCGACGACTTGCAGGTAGACCTCGTACGGGAGTTGCGCGCCGCCGTACTTCTCGGCGTACGGCAACCCGAGCAGGCCCATCGAACCGATGGTTGTGAAGACGTCACGGGGAAAGGCGCCGGCTCGTTCGGCCTCCGCCGCCCGCGGCGCGAGGGTGTCACGCGCCACTTCTGCGACGAGTTCGAGCAGTTCACGCGCTTCGGGGGTGGGAAGCGCACGTTCGACTGTCATCGTGCTCCCGTTGTTCGAGGGTCACGCCAGGTGCCCAATCTAGTGCCGCGGCAGCGGTGCCCAGCCACCGTGACCTGGGCGAGCACGGTCGTAAGCCACCGTGACCTGGGCGAGCACGGTCGTGCGACGCTAGCGGGCATGCCCGACAACTCCGGCCACTCTGGCCTTCCCGGCCTTCCCGGCCTTCCTGGCCGTGCCGATCTGCCCGACCGGCTGCTGTTGCTCGACACCCCGTCGCTGTACTTCCGGGCATTCTTCGGCATACCTGAGACCGTGAAATCTCCCGACGGCAAGCCGATCAATGCGGTGCGCGGACTACTCGATTTCATCTCCTTCCTGGTCGAGCGCTACCGGCCTACCAGGCTCGTCGCCTGTATGGACGCCGATTGGCGACCGGCGTTTCGAGTGGCGCTTTTGCCTTCATACAAAGCACATCGGCTGGCGCCAGGAGGCGGCGAAACAGTTCCTCCTGCGCTGGTGCCTCAAGTTGCCGTGATCGAGCAGCTGCTCGACGCCTTGGGCATTGCCCGGCTCGGCGTCGTCGGCTTCGAGGCAGACGACGTCATCGCCACCCTCGCCCACACCTCGTCGGTGCCGGTCGACGTCGTCACCGGCGACCGCGACCTTTTCCAACTGGTGCGCGACGACGTGCCGGTGCGCATCGTCTACACCGCCAAGGGCGTCGGAAAATCCGAGGTCGTCGACGAGGCAGCCGTCATGACCAGGTACGGCATCCCCGGTCGGGCGTACGCCGACTTTGCCGTTCTACGCGGTGACCCGAGCGACGGGTTACCCGGCGTCGCCGGCATCGGAGACAAGACCGCCGCCGCGCTCATCTCGCGGTTCGGCACGCTCGACGTCCTGCTCGATGCGCTTGATTCCGGTGCAGAGACGGGATTTCCGGCCGGCACCCGAAACAAGTTGCTCGCGTGCCGTGACTACATCGGATCGGCCCGCGAGGTCGTCGCCACCCGTCGCGATGTCGTCACCGGAGCGTTGGACGACGAGTTGCCGTCGTCCATTCACGATCCTGAGCGGCTGCTCGAACTCGTGCAGCGATACGGGATCGCATCGCCGGTGCAGCGGTTGCTCGATGTGCTCGGGATTGTGGTCGGTGAGCCGAACAATCCAGGCGAGACGAGCAATCTCAGTTGACCGACGAATAGGCCACGACGCCTCGGCGCAGTGTCTCCATCGCCTTTTCGGCGGCGATCCGCACGTCGTCGTCGGCCGCATTCGAGATCTGTCCCAACAGGTCGAGAAGTTGCCGCACCCAGCGTACGAAATCGCCTGCAGACAAGGAATTATCGGTAAGCACCGAATCGAGGCCCGCGCCTGCCGACCAGCGGTAAGCCGCCCAAGCGAACCCCGGCGAAGGCTCGCGCAAGAAGTCGAGGTGATGGTCGTGCTCGGCCCGAGAAAGCCTCGCCCACAACGAATTCATTGAGTCGAGCACTCCTGGAACCGCGCCGCGCGGAAGCCGGACAGGGGCGTTATCGGCCTCGCGTGCCTCGAAGACCAGTGCCGAGACCGCGGCTGACAATTCGGGGGGTGTAAGGCCATTCCAAAGGCCGCCCCGTAGGCATTCCGCAGTTAGCAGGTCGAGTTCGCCGTAGATGCGCGCCAACCGGCGCCCATCTGTCGTGACTGTCTCGACATCGAGATAACCCAGATGCTGTAGGAGGCTGCAGACGCGGTCGAAAACCTTGGCGATCGAGTTGGTGCGATTCTCGACTCGGCGCTGCAGTGCTTCGGTGTCTCGCTTCAACCGCCAGTAGCGTTCGGCCCACCGGGCGTGCTGCTCGCGGTCGGCACAACCGTGGCAGGGATGGCTACGCAACTGTGCGCGCAGCTCCGCAATTTCTGCTGCTACTTCGTCCGTTTGGCCACTCCGGCCGCGGTGCCCGCGATCACGCGAGTCGTCGAGATAGTCGAGTCCGCGGGTGCGCAGGCTCGACGCAAGGTCGCGTCGGTCTTGGGCATTGCGCGAGTTGAACGATTTCGGCACGCGGATGCGGTCGATTGCCTCGACAGGGCTGGGAAAGTCGACGAGCGAAAGCCGTTTCACCTGCCGTTCTTCGGTCAGCACGACCGGCCGGGCGCCGCCGTCGCCGGGTTGCAAGCCTGGGTCGAGTATGACGGCGAGCCCTGCTCGACGTCCGGCCGGGATCCGCACGATGTCGCCCGGCTTCAAGCGTTCGAGCGATGCCGCGGCCGCAGCCCGGCGAAGGGCGGCAGCGGAACGAGCAGCGTTGGCCTCGACGTCGGAGAGCTTGCGACGCAGGGCCGCGTACTCTGAGAAATCCCCGAGATGGCAGGTCATCGCTTCGCGGTACCCGTCGAGCGCTTCTTCGTTCTTCTGGATCTGGCGAGCGATGCCGACGACAGCGCGGTCGGCCTGGAACTGCGCGAAAGAGGACTCCAGCAAGACCCGCGCCCGCTCGCGACCCACCTGGCCAACGAGATTGACGGCCATGTTGTACGACGGCCGGAAGCTCGAACGCAACGGATACGTTCGGGTCGACGCCAGTCCGGCCACGGCTGCGGGATCGACTCCGTGCGACCAGATGACGACCGCGTGCCCCTCGACGTCGATGCCGCGCCTGCCGGCCCGGCCGGTGAGCTGGGTGTACTCCCCCGCGGTCACGTCGACGTGGGCCTCACCGTTCCACTTGACTAGCCGCTCGAGAACTACTGTGCGCGCCGGCATGTTGATGCCGAGCGCGAGTGTTTCGGTTGCGAATACGGCCTTCACCAACCCGCGGGTGAAGAGGTCTTCGACAACTTCTTTGAAGGTGGGCAGCATGCCGGCGTGATGTGCGGCTATTCCGCGGCGCAACCCTTCGAGCCACTCGTGATAGCCGAGCACATGCAAATCTTCATCGGGGATATTCGACGTGCGCTCTTCGACGATGGATTGCACCTGCGCCGATTCGGCGGGTGTGTTCAGCCGCAGGTTCGATCGCAGGCATTGCAGGACGGCGCCGTCGCAACCGGCCCGGCTGAAGATGAACGTGATCGCCGGCAGCAGCCCTTCGGCGTCCAACCGCTCGATCACATCAACCCGGCTCGGGGTGTCACGGCGGCGCGGGCGTCGATCGCGGGACCGTCCGGCGCCCTTCTCGATGCTGCGATGGCGGCGCTCCTCGTCGCTGGTCGCCCGCCCCAGTTCGGGGTTGAGTACCCGCTCGTGGGCATTCGCCGAGAACAGGTCATACATGCGCTGACCCACGATCATGTGCTGCCATAGGGGCACTGGCCGGTGTTCTTCGACGATGACCCGGGTCTCGCCACGCACTGTGACGAGCCAATCGGCGAACTCCTCGGCGTTGCTGACCGTCGCAGAGAGCGAGACGACGCGCACCGACTCGGGAAGATGGATGATCACCTCTTCCCAGACCGCTCCGCGAAAGCGGTCGGCGAGGTAGTGCACCTCGTCCATGACCACGTACCCGAGGCCGGTCAGTGTCGGGGACGACGCGTAGAGCATGTTGCGCAAGACCTCGGTGGTCATGACCACTACGGGCGCCTCACCGTTGACCGTGTTGTCGCCGGTCAGCAGTCCGACCGATTCGGCGCCGTAGCGCCGTACCAGGTCGGTGTACTTCTGGTTCGACAGCGCCTTGATCGGCGTCGTGTAGAAGCACTTGCGACCTTCGGCCAGCGCCAGGTGCACCGCGAACTCACCAACCAGCGTCTTACCCGACCCTGTCGGCGCCGCTACCAGCACTCCGTGGCCGGCTTCGAGGGCGCGGCAGGCCTCGATCTGGAACTCGTCGAGCGGAAAGTCGTAGAGAACCTCGAACGAGCCAAGAGCCGCCGACACCCGGCGTGCTCTGGCGGCCGCGTACCGCTGCGCAGGGGTCGACACAACTCCCTACGCTACGCGGTCACCACTGCGTGCCGTCCGCGCCGTTAGGCCCCGCGGGTATGCCCGTCTGGTTTACGGGCGCGGGGTGAGATCGAGGGGCGAGGCCTCGTCGTCGGGGAGATTGGCGAACTCGGACGCCGCTTCGGCCTTCGCCTTGCGGGCGTCATGCACCCGAGCAATCTGAGTCGCGGCTTCGAGCAGCACGATCAGCGGAATGCCCAGCGCGAGCATCGTGAACGGATCACCTGACGGCGTCGCGATCGCGGTGAAGACAAACACCAGGAAGATCGAGACCCGCCGTGACTTCTTCAATCGCGCGTAGCTCAAGATTCCGACGAAGTTCAGCATGACGACGAGCAATGGCAGGTCGAAGGCGAGCCCGAACATGAGCAGCATTGCGAGCGCGTACGACAGGTAGTGGTCGATCGAGATCAGGCTGGTGGTGCCGGCTGGCGCGAAGTTCAGGAGCAGCTGGAGGCCCTTCGACATCACGAAATAAGCCAACGTCGCCCCGGCGAGGAACAGGGGCACAGCGACCGCGACGAACGACATCGAATACTTGCGTTCTTTGCGCTGCAGGCCGGGCGTGACGAATGCCCATAGCTGGTAAAGCCAGACCGGCGAGCCGATGAGCAGGCCGGCGATCAGCGCGACTTTGAAGTGCCAAAGGATCGGATCGAAGACGCTCGTGAAGACCAGCTGGCCGCATCCGTTGACCGTCTCCAGGCCATGCTTTTGGTGCACCTGGCAATACGGGTGCCGGAGTATCCGCCAGATGTCGTTGAAGTAGACGAAGGAGACCACGCTGCCGACGGCGATTGCCAAGACGCTCTTGAGCAATCGCGACCGAAGCTCGCGAACGTGTTCACCGAGCGACATCCGCCCATCGGCTGGGCGGCGCAGACGGGCCATCTGAAGAATTCCGGCGGCGCCGAGGCGCGGCTAGAGCTGCTGCTGTTGCGGCTGCTCGACCGGCTGCGGAGCAACAGGGGCAACGGGAGCAACGGGTGCCGCGGGGGCTACTGCTACCGGTGCCGAGACCGGCTGCGGGGCAACTTGCTGCACGGGTTGTTGGACCGGCTGGCTGTAGCCCGCTGCGAGCTGCGCGGGTTGTTGCACAGGTTGCTGTGCCTGTTGCGCCTGATCGTCGTCGAGGCCCTTGATCTCGGCCTTGAAGATCCGCAGCGATCGGCCCATGCCTCGCGCGGCGTCAGGCAGGCGCTTGCCACCGAAGAGCACCACCGCAGCCAGCACGATGATTGCCCAGACCCACGGCTCGTCCATGTCATTGCCTCTCGAGAGTTGCCTCAGGTACCACAGCCTGGTTCATGCTACGCCGCGAGTCGCGGCCCGGTGGCCGACCGGGCAACGGCGTCACCTAATCGTGAGCACCCAACGAACGAGCGTCGGTGCCCAGTCGCGACAACGTCTCGCCGGCCGCAGCCGCCTCGCGCCCGAGGCCCTTCAATCGCCGCCACAGACTGAGCACGATCAAAGCGATGGCACCAAGGGCGAGCAGCCCGAGACCGAGGAACAGCATTGCCCAGCCAAAGAAGCTCATTCGCCTATCGAATCACGGGTGGTGCTGGCCCCGTTCACGAAGTCACGCCGCACAGGGAGGGGGTTCCGTGCGGCGTGGCTTGTGCCGGACTCGACTGGAGGACCAGTCCGGCGTTTCGGGTCTAGGAGCGGAAGGCGTGCTCGGCGAGTGCGGCGAGGTAGTCACTGCGCTCCATCGCGAGCGCGAAGTCGAGCAGTTCGTCATAGCTGATCGTCGCGCCGGCGTGCGACTCGAGCGCCTCGGCCGGGACGGCCCAGTTCGTCGCGCGGACACCGCCTGAGACCAGCAACGAGATGATGTGGTCGTCGGCGGGCTTGCGCACTTCTTCCACGCAGCGCGGGCAGCGGAAGGC
>JBOGEK010000026.1:0-7204 GCA_050743645.1 Acidothermaceae bacterium | reverse complement strand
GACCCGGCCAAGGTGGCCCAGGTTTACCGAGCAGATAGCCCTGCGCGAGCGGGACGCCGAGATTGATGAGCTCACGCAATTCGGCTGGCTGCTCGATACCTTCGGCCAACAGCCACGAATCGAGCCGGCTCGCCAACACGATCAGCATTTCGACGCAGGCTCGTTTGGCTTCGTCCTTGTCGATGCCATCGATCAGTGACCGGTCGAGTTTCATCAGCTCCGGCCGAAGCGCGAGCAACCGCTGTAATCCCGAATAGCCCGATCCTGCGTCGTCGAGCGCGATCAGCGCTCCGCGGTCGCGCAGCCGCGCCAGGTCTCGGCGCATTGCCTCCGGGTCGGTGATCGCCTGCTCTTCGGTAAGCTCAACGAACAGCCCGGCCAGTTCGCCGCCTCGCAAGAACTCATCCATGACGGGTCCGGTCGTCAACGCGCGCGGGCTCACGTTGACGGTCAAGAAGCAGTTGACCGGAAGGTTTTCGCGTGCTGCCAACGCTGCGCGCACGACGCGGCTCTCCAGCGCCGGGCCGAGTCCGACTGTTGCCGCGGCCGCGAACCACTTGTCGGGTGTTGCCTGCAATGGTCCGTCGAACCGAGCAAGCGCCTCGTAGCCCGCGACCGCACCCTTGTTGAGGTCGACGATCGGTTGGAAGACCAGACGCGGTTGGCTCGGGTCGACGAGCACATCAGGCAATGCATTCGCGCACGCCTCGACCGCGGCGAAATCGGCCGCCCGATTCAAAAGGCTGCCGGCCGCACCGTCGGCGGCGGATTCTCCGGCTCGCAAAGACGCAGGAGGCATCGGGCGGGTTTCAGCCACCACGAGACCACCTCCGCGCACGCCTATAACCGCAACCGACCAATCCCCATCGTCAAGCCTGTCGTGGTCTTGCGCAGAAAGCGACGCCGAAACGCACACACTTGGTTCGCCCGAACGGGCTAAGGCCACCCGGCCGGTTGCCGGAGCACGGTGCAGTTCGAGCGGATCGGCGGAGCCGACTCGCAGGGCAACTCGGGGCTCTTCGGAGCGTTCAAAGGGTCAGGCGGGGATCGACAGCGCCGTAAGTTTGGCCCGAAGTCCGAGGGCGTCGAGCAGGTTCGCCGCGTCGTCGGCGTCAGTCGCGCGGCTGCACACCGCAAGCGCAGCCCGGCGGAACTGCTCCGGCGTGATCGGGATCATTGCCCCGACGTCGTGGTGCGACTGTTCCATGACTATTCCTCCTCGCGAGCCAACCTGTGATCGCGATCTGCCCCTGGCGTGCACGGTTCTAACGTCATCTTTTTGCCCGTCACCGCAATGGGTCAGCGGGCTCGGATCAATGCGCCGCCACCGTGGTCACCACGACCGTGCCGCCGAAAGTCGCTGCTGGCTCGGGCCCGGCCATCCGCAGGGCGCTAACGATGACGAACAGAGCAGTCATCGCGCCGATGATCGACGCTGCTGCGAGTACAGGCCACTTTTCCATGACGCGCTCCGAGCGGGTTGCGATGAGAACGCGTTACCCAGAAGCGGCACATATCAACCGAGTCCCAGTTCGGTGGACGACGCGCTGGGCGCGCCGCCGACGAATTGTCAGGCAACGCGCCTACCTTCTTGCCCATGAGGACGAAGGAGTCAGCACGCGAACGGCACAAGCGACAGTTGACGGCGGCGTCGAGGCGCCACGGCGCGCCACCGGCGGGCAACTCGGCTCTCATCGCCGCCGAACTCGTCGCCGCCAGATGTCGGTGGTGCAACGACGACCTAGAACACTGTCACGAGTCGCTCGTGGTGCACGTCGTCGGTGAAGTGCATTGCATGGGGGCGAACTGCACGACCCCCGCCGAACTGCATCACATGCTCGTCGATTGCGCAGATTTCGGCTGTACGTGTGCCGAAACCGGATCCGCTGAATCCACGACGAGCGGCGCCGCGTAACTCTCTTCACGATTTGAGGTCACCCGATCGGGGCCTCAAGTTGACCCGCCGTCCTGTCGATCACCCGATAGCGCGAAAAGTGGGTGGGACGAAGGGCTGAAATGTCGGCGGAAGCATCGGGCACCTCAGGGCAAGCCCTACCTCGCCGCACCCCTGCCCCTGACCGCACCCGTATCGACGCCGAGCCAGGCGAAGCTCGATGGGGTCGACGCCGTGTGGCGGCCACCAGCCTGCGAGCAGGCATGGTGGCGGGCCCGGTAATCGCCTGCGTCTTCACGATGGCCGTGCTGAGCCGCATGTTGCCGACGCCCGAGAGGCATTCAGGAACACTGCCCAGGATCGGCTGGTGGGCCGCAGTACTCGTCGGTTCATTGATCGCGATGTTGGTTGTCGACCGGCTCGCTCGTCGGCTCGCACCACTGGCCGCGTTGCTCGACATGGCCGTGCTGTTTCCAGGCCGGGCCCCCACCCGGTTCGCGGTGGCTCGGCGTGCAGGCGACCTTCGACACCTCGAAACGCTGAGCAAGCGTGCCCGGGAGGCCGAGCAGCCAACGGGTTTGTCCGAAGCCGCGGCGCACATCCTGTCGCTCGTCGGAGCCCTACGGGCGCACGACCGGCATACCCGCGGCCATTCCGAACGGGTGCGCGTTTATACCGACCTGATCGCCGACCAGATGCGGTTACCCACGGCCGCAGTCGATCGGTTGCGTTGGGCCGCGCTGTTGCACGACATCGGGAAGCTCCGCGTGCCTACCTCGACCTTGAACAAGCCGGCCAAACTTTCGACGCGCGAATGGGAAGTCATTCGCGAACATCCGATGGAAGGCGCTCGGTTGGCGAGCGCGCTCCTGCCGTGGCTGCGCGAATGGGGCTGCGCAATCGCCGAGCATCACGAGCGGTTCGACGGCAGCGGATACCCCGAAGGGCTGCAGGCCAAATCCATCTCGCTGTCGGGACGTATCGTCGCGGTCGCGGACGCCTTCGAGGTGATGACGGCGCCGCGCACGTACAAGAAGGCAATGACGCGCCCAGCGGCCCTCGCCGAACTCGTCAGGGCTAGCGGGTCGCAGTTCGACCCGGAGGTCGTCCGCGCGCTGCTGCAAGTCTCCGCGCCGCGGCTGCGATGGGCGATGGGCCCGACGTCGTGGCTCGTCGGCACCCCGTTACTAGGTTCGGCGCCCTCGTTGACGAGCACCGCCATGGTGACGCAGGCAAGCGTCGGGGTGACCACGGTTGCCGTCGTCGGAGTAACCGGCCTCGCCAGCACCGTGGCGGCAGCAGCACCCGCGCCGTCGAGTATTCCGCCGCGCCCAGCCGTCTCGACCGTCTCCAGTTCGCCCTCGGCGCCAACCCAGAGGGCCGACCTGTTGCCGCGATCCCAGACCGCAACGAGCGGTGCCGGTGATGCAGCGGCCTCAGCGTTGGCACCTTCGTCAACGGCCCTCATAACGGCAGTGCCGAATAGTTCGCGGCCGCGGCACCAGACGCAGCCGACGCCAGCCGCCAATCCAACGCCGCCCGGGCAGCTGAAGGCACCACCCGCGCACGCCAAAAAGCCTCCCGGGCACGCCAAAACACCGCCCGGGCATACAGCGAAAACAGCGAGCGCATCGAAGGCGCCTCCCGGCGAGGAGAAGAACGCAGCGCAAGCGACGTCAGCCGGCGACGGCGCCAACACCGTCAGCGCCGGCACAGGAAAGCCTGCTGTCTCGGGCAATAGTGGCGATAACAGCGGGAGCGGTTACGGCAAGGCATCCCACTAGCGGGCGACGTGGGCCGGTCAGGTCAGCGCAGCACCCCATGTGGTCGTCGTCGACTCCCCCGGCCCGAGCACCACGAGCCCATCGCCACTGTTGAATGCATCGGGCGCCGCACTCATCGGTTCGGCCGCCATGCCGCGCCGGTAGAAGCGCGGCAGCAACGAATCGCCCGTAAATACTTGCCAGTACGGGCAACTCGGCTCGCTCCAGACACTCGCCGTCCGACCGTCGGGTCCCGTGACCGAGAGCCGTCCGCGCCCGTCGGCGCCACGCGGTATCGCCGTGAACGCGTCGTCCATCGAAACGGTGCCCAAGCGGTGCGGGTGCCTGAAGTCGAACACGGTGCCCGTGACGTCCTCGGTACCGACCGGCAGCAACCGCTCGTCGCTGACGATCCGCCGGCAGGCATCGATGCGCACCACGCACTCATCGAGCAGCGCGCCACCGCCCGACAGGTACGGGTGGAAAGCGATGCCGTAGGGCAACGGCCGGCGGCCGACGTTCATCGATTTCGCGCTAACCCGAAGGCCTTCAGGCCCAAGGGCGTATTCGATTTCGGAGTCAAGATGAAACGGATACCCGATACTTGGCAGCAGTCGTAACGACAGCACGATGCGATCGGCATCGTGCTGCACTACCGACCACGACCGCCATGGCGAAAGGCCGTGCAATGCGGTCATGCGGTCTGGCTCGGTGATCGGCAATTGGTAATCGACGCCGTCGAACGTGTAACGGCCGTCGCGAATCCGATTCGGCCACGGCAGCAGTACTGCACCGTGATAAGCCTGCGAGAACTCGTCTTCGCGATAGGACTGGAACACGTCGCGACCCGCAACGACGTATTCGCGGATCGCCGCACCCACCTCGGTAATCGTCGCGCGCTGCTCGCCGTAGCTGATGCGGTATTGCAGGCCGGACGGCGAAGGGCCGCCTAGTCGGTGGTCCGCCGCATCGAGCGCCTCGGCGACTGGGCTGGGGGTCGTCATGCAAACTCCTCGTGCTTTAAGCGGCCCGCGACACGGGCGTCCAGGGCAAACGACGCACGCACCACGGATAGTGCCAGACCACGGCTCGGTGATTCGCGCTGGCATCCGAGCGCGCCCGTCGGACGGCGCCGACTCTCGCTGGCGATCGAAGTTGAAAGTTCGATCGGATGGTTTTGGCTAATTACGGTACTCTTCGTCACCGTCCGCCACCTTTCGCTTGCGGAGGTCACGATGCGTCACGTACTCGCCGCAAATCGCCAAGCGCGGTAGAGCAGCCGCGAGCTAGCGCCCCCAGCTGAGCCCTCCAGTACAGTCGGGCGCGTGCGCTTACCGCTGACGAACTGGGCCGGCAACGTCACCTTCGAGGCGGCCCGTTTTCAGGCGCCCGCGTCGTCCGAGGAATTGCAAGCGCTGGTTGCTCAGAGCGAGTCATTACGGGTACTCGGCACTGCGCATTCGTTCAATCACGTCGCCGACACCCGGGCCGACCTCGTGTCAGTCGCGGCGCTGCCTGCGTCGGTCGAGATCGATCGCGAGCGGCTGGTGGCAACCGTGTCGGCCGGGATGCGGTACGGCGACATTGCCACGCAACTGCACACGGCAGGCGTTGCTCTGCGCAACCTCGGATCATTGCCGCATATCTCCGTCGCGGGCGCCTGCGCGACCGGCACCCACGGCTCGGGGGCGACGAACGGCGGTCTCGCAACGTCGGTCAATTCGATCGAAATCATCAAGGCAGACGGCGAAATCGAGCAGCTGAGCCGTGAGAACGACCCCGACGTATTTGTCGGTTCAGTCGTTTCGCTTGGTTGCCTCGGCGTCATCACCAAACTGGGCCTCGACATCGTGCCGACCTTCGATGTCGAACAATATGTCTACGACAACCTACCCGGCGAACAACTGCTCGGCCATTTCAACGAAATCGTCGATGCAGCCTACAGCGTAAGTCTTTTCACGACGTGGCGGAGCGCCGACATCGACCAAGTGTGGGTGAAGCATAAGGTCGACCCGGCCGAGCCGTGGCGGCCCGAACCCCGTTGGATGGGCGCAAGTCTCGCCGATTCAGCGCGCCATCCGATCTCCGGGATGCCGGTTTCCAACTGCACCGCGCAACTGGGTGAGGCCGGGGCGTGGCATCAACGGCTTCCGCATTTTCGACTCGAGTTCACACCTAGCGCGGGCGACGAGCTGCAATCCGAATATCTGCTGCCGCGCGGTCATGCACCGAGCGCCCTTCGCAGTTTGCTCGAGATCGCTGATCGCATAGCGCCGATTCTGCAGATCAGCGAGATCCGAACGATCGCCGCCGACGATTTGTGGTTGAGCCCCAGCTACGGTCGCGACAGCGTCGCGTTCCACTTCACCTGGATCAAGGACGACGCCGCCGTCCGGCCAGTGTTGGGTGCGATAGAAGAGCGGCTCGCACCATTCGAGGCACGACCGCATTGGGGAAAGGTCTTCACGATCGGGCCCAACGTCGTGCGCGACTTGTACCCGCGGTTCGCTGATTTCGAAAAGCTGATGCGCCGCTTCGACCCAAGAGGCAAATTCCGCAACGGGTTCGTCGACCGCTACTTCAAATGAAGCTCTGCGACGTCAGCCGAGATCGCCGGTCAACTCGTGCACGTAGCACCAGTCCCAGGTATCGCCGGGCATCACCGACCGCATCACCGGGTGCTGGGTCCGGTGGTAATGAGCGGTCGCGTGCTTGCCAGGCGAGGAGTCGCAGCACCCGACGTGGCCGCAGTCGCGGCACTCGCGCAGCGCGACCCACCTGGTGCCTGCCGCGAGGCATTCCTCGCAGCCGTCAGGGGTGGTCGGCGGCGGGAAGTCGGTGGCGGTTGCGCCATCGAGATGTTCGCAGTTTTCAGCCATGAGGCTGGCGTTCCCGTTGCGGCGGCTTCGTACCGCAGTTCGAGCTCATCGTCGTGAGCAAACCACATGGCCCGAGCCACTAGCGGTCGCGAGGATAAGACCGTTCGAGAATGAACCGCAAAAGCGGACATACCGCTCCGCGGCGACCACGGTCGCGTCATGGATAAGAAGCCGATGGCCTGACCACCAAGATCGGTGATCAGGCCATTGACCTGTTTCTTCGTAGCGGGGACAGGATTTGAACCTGTGACCTCTGGGTTATGAGCGGACTAAATCGGGGCTAGCACGTCGCGCTAGATTGTGCAAAACTGCAGGTCAGACGCGGTTTCCCGTGTCGGCTCGTACCAACGCATGTCACTCCTTGTCACTCGGTGCAGTGACAAATGAGTGACAGATGATCACGGAGGTGGCTGTCGTGGGTTCGAGTCGCCGCCGTATGGGCGCGGATGGCAAGGCGCGCTACACAGCGCTCTACCACGACGAACGCGGCAGGCAGCGTTCTGCCGGCTCGTTCGGCACCCGCCGCGACGCCGACCGGGCGTGGCAAGCTGCGGAGGCAACGTTAGCGGCCGGCCGGCCCGGTAACCCACGAGCGGGGCGGATGACGTTTCGCAGCTACGTCGAAGACACCTGGTTCCCCAACCATGTGCTTGAGCCGAGCACCAGGG
>JBOGEK010000025.1:0-2265 GCA_050743645.1 Acidothermaceae bacterium | reverse complement strand
CAACTTCTGCCGAGAAAGCAGCGCGTTTCGTGCGCACCTGCGATGCGTTCGGTGTGCCGCTGATCGTGCTCGTCGATGTTCCCGGCTACCTCCCCGGCCTCGGACAAGAGTGGGACGGCGTGGTGCGTCGCGGCGCGAAGCTGCTGCACGCATTCGCCGAAGCCGTTGTGCCCCGCGTCACGGTGGTTACCCGCAAGGCGTTCGGTGGCGCGTACATCGCGATGAACTCGCGTTCACTGGGCGCGACGAAAGTGCTGGCCTGGCCAGGTGCCGAGATCGCCGTCATGGGCTCGGTAGCGGCAGTGCGCATCCTGCACCGTCGCAAGCTGGCCGAAGTGGGCGAGGCGTTGCGTCCGTCGCTCGAACTCGAATTGGCGGCTGAACACGAAAAAATGGCCGGAAGCGTAGACAAGGCGTTGGCGTTGGGCGTGGTCGATGCGGTTGTCCCGCCCGCCCAAACGCGAAGCGCCATCGCCGAGGCCATCGCGGCGGCGCCGCAAAATCGCGGCGACCACGGCAACATTCCGCTGTAGCCGCGGCCCCAAGCTGGGGGGATAGACAGAGGGCCGGTCCCCGGGGTGGGTGACCGGCCCTCTTTTTGCTCCTGGCTGCCGGTTGATGGCCGACAATGGGGTGTGCCGACATTCGTGCTTTCGCAGAGCGCAAGGGCTGCAGCAGGGTTCTGCGTCTGCGCGATGGCACTCGTAGCGTGCGGCGGACGATCGGCGCACCACACGTGGCCAGGCAGCATCGAGGTACGGCTAAGCGATCCGCCGACGGCTCAGCAACTCATCCAGGCATACGGTGCGACCTGGCAATACCACCGATTGCGGTTCAGCTACGTCGTCGCCGACGACTCAGGCAATGCGTCGGACGACGGCGGGGCCACGGGCATGCTCGACCTGGCCGACGACGCGGCCGACTTCTCCGTCACTGGCACGGGCAACCCCGAGATTCGACTCATCAAGCACACGGAGTACGGGAAGAACACCCTCGTAGGACTCGAAAACGTCTGGATCGTTGTGCCAAGTTCACGGCCGGACGCCGCCGAGCAGCTTCCGAAAATCTTGCCCGTCCCAGAAGGGCTCGCCAAGAACCTCGCGCCGGCCAGCGCCGTCGTGCGCCAGCTCGGGATCGTGGAGGTGGGCGACGTACGAACGAGCGGCTATCAGTGGAGCGCCAAGCCCGATGCGGCCAAGCTTCCGGCTGGTGTGAGCATTCCGGCCGGAACGACCGTCACCGTCGAGGTGGACATCGACGCCGACCATCTCGTCCGGCGGATGGAGCTGCGGGTCTCTGCTCCCACACCGCCCGCCGGCAGAACCGCTTCGAACGCAGGCACCGCAACCATGACTCTGACCGACATCGACGCGGTGCCCGCGATCACCGCACCGCCGAACGCGCTGACCGCCGCCCAGGTCGAACAGATGAATTGAAGGATCGTGTCGCTCGGCCAAGTCAGGCCAGGCACGCGGGCACGCCGCCGAGGGGCGAGAACCGGCGACCAGCTCACGGCTTCTGGTGGAACCTATGGATGAGTTCGACCCGTTCCTGAACCGGCGCAGCCGGCACGTCGACGAGCCGGAATCCAAGGTCCCGATACGTTTTCTCGTGAAGCAGTTCGAAATCGAGTGAGTCCGCAAAGCTGATCTGTCGGGCGGCCGTGGTTCGAACACCGCCAAGAGCGCGAACGAAGAACACAGTCTGGTCGTACACCGCCTCGTGCAGCACTCGCTCGATCTCGGCCTCGAGCACACTGGACAAGGCGAAACCCAGGTACTTGCTCAGAGCCAGCGTGCACACCGGCGACCGGTCGAAAAAAGCAGTTTGATGGGCAGCGACCGCGATGCGTGTCTGCCGCATGCGTTGCAGTCGGACGACGTTGTCGATGAACGCAGGATTCGTCAACGGCTGGCCGATGCCCAGCGCCTGCTCTAGTGCGATTACGTCAGTTGCCGCCTCCTCCACCACGAGATAGCCATCGAGTTCGAGTTGGCGCAGCGCGGCGGTCTTTCCAGCGCCTGGAGTGCCGGTCAGGATGAAACTGGGCATCGCGTTACGTCCCCTTGTTAGCACGGGTACTACCAAAAGTTCCCGGGTAGTGCCCCGACCGTCCGCAAAGCGCGACGGCCACTCGTGCGGCGTTGGCGAAATCGCGACACCCCCGGGATGTGGTTCAGCTGAACCAGATCCCGAGCTGCGCGGCTCTTCATCGCCGCCACCTCGAGTTGCCCCCGCGGACGCTTTGCTCTGCTGCGTATACGC
>JBOGEK010000024.1:0-2279 GCA_050743645.1 Acidothermaceae bacterium | reverse complement strand
CACCAGCACCGATGCCGACCGTGGGGATTGTGAGTTCGGTAGTGACCCGCGCCGCGACGTCTGCCGGAACCATTTCGAGCACGACGGCGAAAGCGCCCGCGTGTTGGAGTGCCAGCGCGTCCTTCAGCACCCGCTCGCCGTCGTCGCCGCGGCCCTGTACGCGGTAGCCACCGAGGGCGTACACGCTTTGCGGGGTGAACCCGAGGTGTCCCATCACCGGGATGCCGGCATCGACGACGGTGCGCACGTGTTCGGCGATCCGGGCGCCGCCCTCGAACTTCACCGCCTGGGTGCCGGCTTCTTTCATGAAGCGGACGGCGGTGTCGAGCGCGTGCTGAGGCGACGACTGGTACGAACCGAAGGGTAGGTCGCCGACGACCAGCGCGCGCGAGGTACTGCGAACGACGGCACGGGCCAGCGGTAGCAGCTCCTCGACCGTGACAGCCAAGGTGTCGGGATAGCCGAGCACGTTGTTGGCGGCCGAATCACCGACGAGCAGCACCTCGATGCCCGCCGCCTCAAAGATTTCGGCACTGATCTGGTCGTACGACGTGAGCATCGCCCAGCGCTGGCCACGTTGCTTCATCGCCTGGAGTTCGTTGATGCTGACGCGCCGCGCTGGAACGGCGCTGTTCGGCTCGCTCATGGTTCGCCTCCACGCCTCGAGTCGCCGTTCGGCGTACCCGGGCAGCTTCATCGTCGCACGTTTTATACGAGACGGTTGCGTATCGGAACTGCTTGACGTATGTTCTTTCGAAACGGTACAGGTCCGTATCGAAATGGAGAACGAATGAACGACAAGTCCGTGCACGATCGGCGGTGGGGAATCCTCGGCGTCTTGATCGTCAGCCTGCTCATCGTGGTGCTCGACAACAGCGTGCTCAACGTGGCGCTGAAGGTGCTCGCCGAACCGACGCCGCGCGGCATCGCCGCCAGCCAGAGCGACCTCGAGTGGGCCATCAACTCCTACACGCTGGTGTTCGCCGGCATGTTGCTCACCTGGGGCGTGCTCGGCGATCGGGTCGGACGACGGCGAATCCTTCTCGTCGGATTCGTCTTGTTCGGTATCGCGTCGCTGGCGTCGGCGTACTCGCAGGGCCCGACCGAGTTGATCGCCGCCCGCGCGCTGATGGGGCTCGGCGGCGCCGCCGTCATGCCAGCCACGCTGGCCATCATCAGCAATGTTTTCGAACCCCAAGAGCGCCCGAAGGCGATCGGCTTGTGGGCCGGTGCGGTCGGGCTCGGCATCGCGATCGGCCCGATCGTCGGAGGCGCCATGTTGGCGCACTTTTGGTGGGGGAGCGTCTTCCTCATCAACGTGCCGATCGTCGTGATCGGTGGCGCGCTCATCGTGATGTTCGTGCCCGAGTCGCGTAACCCGCAGCCCGGCAAGCTTGACCCGTTCGGTGTGCTTCTCGAAGTCGTCGGCCTGGTGCTCGTCATTTACGGCATCATTCGGATCGGCGACGTCGGAACCGTCGTTGCCACGAGCGTGGTCGTCCCGTTCGTGTTCGGCGCCGCGGTGCTCGCGGCGTTCGTCGCCTACGAGCGGCGGATCGACCACCCCACGCTCGACATGAAGCTATTCAAAGACCCCCGCTTCTCAGCAGCCGTCGGTGCGATCGCGTTGGTGTTCTTCGCGCTCATGGGCGTCACGTTCTTCACCGTCTTCTACCTGCAGAGCGTGCGCGGCTACACGCCGCTCCAAGCGGGTGTGCGCTTCCTGCCGTTGGCGGTTGCCCAACTGGTCGCCGCAGCGCGTAGTGCCGGGCTGGTCAAGAGGTTCGGCCCGAAGGCTGTCTGCACGGCCGGCTTGCTGATGATGACGGTGACCTTCGTTGGCTTCGTGACGCTCGGCACCCATTCTTCGATCTGGGTACTCGAAGTGCTGTTCTTCTTCCAGGGCGCAGCAATTGGCATCATCATGCCGCCGGCCACGGAATCGATCATGTCGTCGTTGCCGCGCGAGAAGGCCGGTGCGGGGTCGGCAGTCAACAATGTCGCCCGCCAGGTGGGTGGCGCACTCGGCGTGGCGGTTCTTGGCACCGTTCTTGCGGCGTCGTACCGCAATCAGTTGGCTCCCTCGCTCGACGCCACGGGCCTCGCGGAGCCGGTGCGGCGAGCGATGGAGAAGTCGATCGAGGCGACGCAGGCGATCGTCGGCCAAGCGCATTTGCCGTCGACGATTCTCGGAACCGCCAACGACGCGTTCGTGCACGCGATGCACATCACGGCGCTGTGCTCGGCGGGTGTCGGACTGCTCGGCGCGCTGGTGGCGT
>JBOGEK010000023.1:0-11608 GCA_050743645.1 Acidothermaceae bacterium | reverse complement strand
ACGCCGCGCTCGCGCAGGGCGTCGACGACTCGCCGCGCGCGGCTTTCGTCCATGCCGCCAAAGTTACCGCCTGCGCACGCCCGGTCGGCTGAATGCGGCGTGTTCGCCACATACGAGCCAATCGATGGGTGCCCGCCGGATTGCCCCGACAGGTACCGTGCGCTCATGACGTTGCGCGTCCGGGTGATGTGCGGCTTTGTGGTCGCTGTGCTCGTCGCGATCCTGGCCAGCCTCCAGATCGCCAGCGCCTTGCATCAGACGCACGCCGCCGATCACGCGCTCACCTCGAAATGGGCACCGGCGAACTCGACGTCCAACAAGCTGCTCGCTCACCTGGTCGACCAGGAAACCGGTGAACGCGGCTACGTGATCACGCACGACTCGGGGTTCCTCGAGCCGTACACGACTGGGCGGCAAGACGCGGCGCAAGACCTCGCGCAGATCCGAGCGCTCGTCGGCGACGATCCCACCATCGCGAGCGATCTGACCGCCGTCGACGACCAGTGGCAGCGCTGGCTCAGCGAGGTCGCACAACCCGAGATCGCGGCGACCGAATCAGGCGACCAGCCGAAGTCTGCGCAGTTGGTCGAGAACGAGCTGGGCCGAACGCTGTTCGACGACCTGCGTACGAAAGTCACCGCACTGCAAACCGACATCAGCACGCTCTCGACGCGGGAGCAGTCACGCGAGACTGCCGCCATCGCCCGACTCGACCGCGCGTTTCTTGCGACGCTGCTCGTCGGCGGTGTACTGACCGTGCTCTTCCTGCTGTTCGTGCAGGTCTGGGTGCTGCGGCCGTTGCTCGCGTTGCGTCACCAACTGCGCCGCGCGACCGCCGGCGCGTTCCGTGAAGCAATTTCCGAAGAGGGCCCGCCCGAGCTTCGTGAGGTGGCGCACGACGTCGAGTTGTTGCGGGTCCGGTTGGTGCGCGAGCTGGAGCAGAGCGAGAACGTGCGGCAGGCGCTGGAGCAGCGCGGTCCCGTCGTCCTGGGATTGTCGGAGCGCTTGAACCTGCCGGACGTCGTGCCGGTCGCCGGTTTGCGGATCGCCAGCGCGTTGCACGCGGCCGAAGGGATCGTGGCGGGCGACCTGCTCGACGTCGTCGCGATCGACGAGCGGCACGCAGCCGTGGTGATCGCCGACGTGTCCGGGCACGGCGCGACCGCCGGGCTCGAGGCGGTAACCCTGAAGCACGTGATCGGCACCGCGTTACGTCTCGGACACGACCCGGCGAGCGCGCTCGAAGTCGCGGCCGACCAGTCGCGGCTCGACGAGCGGTTCGCGACCTGCGCGATCGTGGTGGTCGACGTGACAACCGGAGAGCTGACTTATGCCAACGCCGGTCACCTGCCGCCGCTGATCGTGCCGGCGGCCGGCTCCGACACCCGCCCGTTGCAACCCGAGCAGCTGCGCAACCTCGACCCCACCGGCCCACTGCTCAGCGTGCTGGCTCGCGGCTGGCAGCTCGGACATGCCCAACTCGAGCTCGGCGAGGTATTGCTGCTCGTCACCGACGGGCTGCTCGAAGCGCGCAGCGCGGCGGGTGAGGAGTTCGGTATCGACGGCGTCTGCAAGGCGCTCAGCCAGGCCACCACTCGCGACGTCGACACCGCTGTCACCGCACTGACCGCCGCAGCTCATGCCTACGCCGACGACTACAACCGCGACGACGTCACCGTGCTCGCGGTGATGCGCAACCTGCCCGGCGCACCCCAGCACGCGGGCGCCAATATGCAGGTGCGGCCGCGCGCCGAGATCGACTGAGCGGTCGGGTTCGGAGGCGGTCCGCGCGCGCGGGCCGTCAGCCGCGCTCGCCGTACCAGCCGGCCAGCTTGCCGCGTCGACTCACCGCCCGCAGCCGCCGCTCTGTCGCAAGCCTGGTGTTGGCCGTGGCGACGATGAGCAACGAGTCGCCGGCCCGCAGCTGGGTCTCGGAGTCGGGCACGAAGCCGACCCCGTCGCGCACCACGAGCGTCACCGACGAGCCGCGCGGCAACCGCAACTCGAACAACTCGACCCCGTGTAACCGTGAGCCGGGCGGGATCGTCAGTTGCAGCAGGTCGGCCCCAAGCGTTTCGAGTGGCGCGGTCTCGACGCCGATGTCGTCGGGCTCACCCGAGGTGCCGAGCCGCAAGCCCCGAGCCACCGCAGGCAGGGTCGGCCCCTGGACCAGGGTGAACACCACGACGAGAACGAAGACCAGCGCGAACAGCTCCGAGCTGTGCGAGACGCCGGCGGTGACGGGGACGGTCGCCAGCACGATCGGCACGGCGCCGCGCAAGCCCGCCCACGACAAGAAGATGCCCTGCGGCACACCTACCGACCAGCGCCGCCAGTTGCGCAGCCGCAACGGCAGCAGCGAGATCAACACGGCGAGCGGCCGCGCGACCAGCAGCAGCACCGCGCCGACCGCGATCGCCGGCCACAACTCGTGCGGCAGCGCGCTGGGTGTCACCAGGATGCCGAGCATCACGAACAGCCCGATCTGCGCGAGCCAGGCCACACCTTCGGCGAAACTGCGGGTCGCCGGCCGATGCGGCAACCGCGCATTTCCGAGCAGCAGCCCGGTGACGTAGACGGCCAGAAATCCGCTCGCGTGCAGCAGGGCGGCCGCCCCGTAGGCGCCGACGGCGAGCGTCAGCACCGCGATCGGATAGAGGCCGGACGCCGGAAGCGCCACCGTGCGAAGCCGCTGAGCGCCGACCCCCCCGACCGCGAGACCGATTCCCGCGCCGACGACCAACTCATAGCCGACGAGACCCGCGATCAGCGCCGGATTGGTCATCGGGTGGTGTTCGCTGAGCAACACCACCGCGATCACGGCCGGGGCGTCGTTGAGGCCGGATTCAAGTTCGAGCACACCGGCCAGCCGGGTCGGCAACTTCAGTCGTCGCAAGACCGAGAAGACGGCTGCGGCATCGGTCGACGACACGACCGCACCCAGCAGGAACGCGAGCCGCCAACTGCCGCCGATCACCCAGTGCGCGATGAATGCCGTAGCCGCCATGCTGACGCCGACGCCGACGGTCGACAGCAGAACCGCCGCAGGTACGGCTTCTTTGATGTCTTCCCATCGGGTGGTCAGACCACCTTCGGCGAGGATCAGCACGAGCGCAGCGAGCCCGATTGTCTGCGCCTTCGAGGCGTCGTCGAAGTGGACAACGCTTTGCAGCGCGAGGCCGATCGCCAGATAAGCCAGCAAGCCGGGCAGGCCGATGCGGTGCGCGAAGCGGACCGCGACGATCGCGGCGATGAGCACAAGAGCGCCCAGGAGCAAGATCGCGTCGAGGCGGGCGCTTCCCATTACGGCCTAGCTTGCGGGATCGGAGCCGAAGAACGCTACCCCGCTCGGCGTCACGACACCGTCGACCGCCCGGTCGTGCGGGAGCGCCGTCACCTCGTCGAGAATCTCGTCGTCGTGGACGACGGCGAGCACCGGCACGCCCTCGCGAACCCGGGTGAGTGCCCGGTCGTATGACCCGCCGCCACGACCCAAGCGCCGCCCCCGGCGGTCGACGGCGAGTGCGGGCACGATCACGAGATCGGCCCAGCCCAGTGCCGCGACCCCGAGCCGGGGGCTCTCGGGGGCCACGGTTGCGCGCAGTCCGCCGCCAACCGGGTCGCCCGGGGCGTAAGCCGCCCAGTCGAGGTCACGGTCATCGAGCAGCACCGGCACGATCGTTCGGACCCCGAGACCTGCGAGCCGCTCCAGCAGTGGGCCGGTCTCGGGCTCGAAACCGACGGACAGATACGCCGCGACCAGCCGGACCCCGGGATCGTTGGCCCGCTCTTCCGGAATCGGGTGAACGTCGATCAGGTCGATCAGGTAGCGCTCGAGAACCCTCGCAATGGCGTCCCCCGCCGCGGTCCGTTCGTTGCCTGGACGACGGGCGCGGGCCGCGAGCAGGCGCGTCCGCAATGCCTGTTTTGCCGGTCCCGGCGACCCGATATCCACAACCCCATATTCAAGCCCCATCGCCCGGCTAGCGTCTTAGCAGATGGGGCGTGTCCGTGCGAGCATCGCATGGGGTAGTTGATCCCGATAGTTCACAGTCCGGATCGAAGTGAGCCGGTGACAGGAGGCGTGAGGTGGCTCTTCGCACCCGCCTCTCGCTGGCGTTTGTGCTGGTCGTGCTGATCCCCGTCGTCGTCGGGGCGATTATCGTGGCGGTCGTTGCGCCGCAGGTTTTGCACGACCAGGTCAGCGGCCGGTTGCGCACCGCGCGCACCAGCGTCGCCGAGGTGATCGCCGGGCGGTGCAGCCAAGCCACCCAGGCTGCCCAAATCCTTGGTCTCGACGTCGCCGCGCTCGGCCCACAGGAGGCGGTCAAACGGGTGGTGTCCGACTCGATGGTCGACTACGCCGTCGTCGAAGACGCAACTGGCAACGCCGTGGCCGCAGCCGGTTCGCTGCCGGGGGCGCCGACAACCAGACCGCTGCCCGCCGTCCTGAACAGTTGCGGCACCGCCACTAACGCCGGGTTTGCAATTTCTGCGCGAGCCCAACTGGCGATTGCCGACCAGCCGACCCTGAAAGACGTCGCGGTCGCCTGGTCGGTCGACGCGAAAACGTCGTCAGCGCTCAGTGCCGACATCGACGGGAGTCCCGCGGTCACGTTGATCGCCGACGGTCGTGTCGTGTCGTCGACGCTGCCGGCTGCTACGGCCAGCAAAGAAGCCGTCGACGTGCAGAACCGCGCGACCGGGGTGGCCGACGTTGGTTCACGGATCGCCGCGTTCGGCCCGGCAGGCGCCGGGCAGCCGTACGGGATCATCGTCAGCGAGCCGCAACCGAGCACCGCGAAGTTCAGCTGGCTCCTGGTCGCGGTCGTCGTGGTTACGGTCGCCTGTGCGTTGGTGTTCGGCCGGCTGCTGGCGCGGTTGATCAGCCGTCCCGTCATCGAACTCTCCGAGGCCGCCACGCGCGTTGCCGGAGGCGAATTCGACATCGCGATTCCGGTTCGTTCGCGCGACGAAGTGGGCCGCCTGGGTGACGCGTTCAATCACATGACCGGCGAGCTGCGCACCTACATCGGCGAGCTTGAGCAAAGCCGCGACGAGTTGCGCCGCAATCTCGACCGGCTGGGTGCGACCCTCACCCACACCCACGATCTCGGTGGCATTCTCGCGGTGGTGCTCGACACCGCCATCGGCAGCGTGCAAGCCACCGGCGGCGCGATCATGTTCATCGGCTCCGACAACTCCCTCACGGTGAAGCTGCGCAGGGGGGCGGCGGCTGAAGCGATGCCGGCCGATGTCACGTTGCCGCTGGGCAAAGGCATTACGGGCATGGTGGCGAAGACCGGCGAGCCGGTGCGCGGGGTTGTCGGCGACGGCCCCGGGCTTCGGCCGGTGCCGCACGAGCCCCAGGCCAAGACCGTGATCGCAGTGCCGCTAAAGCAGTCGGGGCGCATCGTCGGCGTGCTCAATCTCTACGACAAAGAAGGCGGCCGCCAGTTCAGCGGCCACGACCTCGACACGATTCTCGCGTTCGCGAGCCAAGCGAGCGTCGCCATCGACAACGTTTTGCTGCATCAAGAAGCCCAGCGGCTCTCGCTCACCGACCCGCTGACCAGCCTGTGGAACTACCGCTATTTGACGATCGGTCTTGGTCACGAGATCGAGCGGGCCACCCGGTTCTCTCGCCCGCTCGCGGTGCTCATGCTCGACCTCGACCGGTTCAAGCTGATCAATGACCAGCACGGTCACCAGATCGGCGACGCTGTCCTCGTCGAGATGGCGGCCCGAATGCGCGTCGAGGTGCGCGAGGTCGACACCTTGGCCCGTTACGGCGGCGAGGAGTTCGTCGTCGTCCTGCCAGAAACAGACGCGGCGGGTGCGGCGCGGGCCGCCGACAGGTTGCGCGACTCGATCGGGTCGGCGCCGTTCTGCGAGGGCACGTCACATTCGCTGGCAGTGACCGCGTCGATCGGCGTCGCCGTATTTCCCGAACACGGCACGACTGCGAGCCGGTTGCTGCGAAGTGCCGACGACGCCCTTTACGTCGCTAAGGATTCCGGTCGAGACTGCTGGCGATTTGCCACGGCGGTCGGCGAAGAAGCACCCGAGGTCGCTCTCGACGACGATGCCGCGATCAATCTCGCCACGGTGAACACCGGCGGGATCGGCGCCGACGAAGCCGCCGTTCGGGCATTCGACGAGACCAGTCCGCTGGCCAAAGCTGACGAGATCGAAGCCGCTCGCGAATCAGCCGAGACGGGGCCACCAGCCCACGTCGTGATGCCCGACGCCGAGCCAGCACCCCGACAGTCGCGACAGCCACAGGTGCCTGACCGTTGATCGGCGCGTTAGGGTCGCCTCATGTCGAACTTCGGGGTGCCGAGGCCATCTCTGTCGTCTCCTGCAGTGACCAAAGCAGTAATTCCGGCTGCCGGCCTCGGCACCCGGTTCCTGCCCGCGACCAAGGCGACGCCTAAAGAGATGCTGCCGGTCGTCGACAAGCCGGCGATCCAATACGTCGTCGAAGAAGCGGTCGCGGCCGGGCTCGACGACATCTTGATGATTACCGGTCGCAACAAGCGCGCCCTCGAAGACCACTTCGACCGCAACTACGAACTCGAAGAAACCCTGCAGGCAAAAGGCGACGACACTCGCCTGTCGCTGGTGCAAGAAGCCACCGACCTCGCGACCGTGCACTACGTGCGACAAGGCGAACCCCGCGGCCTCGGGCATGCGGTGTTGTGCGCCGCCCAACACGTCGGCGACGAGCCGTTCGCCGTCCTGCTCGGTGACGACCTCATCGACGCCCGCGATCCGCTACTCGCCCGCATGATCGAGGTGCAGCGCGCGCTCGGCGGTTCGGTCATCGCGTTGATCGAGGTCGAGCCGTCGCAGATCCAGCTCTACGGTTGCGCGGCGATCGAGATGACCGGCGAGGCCGACGTCGTGCGAGTCACCGATCTGATCGAAAAGCCGAAGTCGAACGCTCCCAGCAATCTGGCGTTGATCGGTCGTTACGTCATCGCCCCCGAGGTCTTCGACGTGCTCCGCGAAACCGAACCGGGCGCGGGCGGTGAGATCCAGCTCACCGACGCGCTTCGAGTGCTGGCCGGTCGCGACAGCGATGGTGGCCCGGTGCACGGCGTGTTATTCAGCGGACGACGGTACGACACCGGAGACCGCGGCGATTACCTGCGGGCCGTTATCAGGCTGGCGGTCGAACGCGAAGACCTCGGGCCCGAATTGCTCGTCTGGCTAAGAGAATTCGTGCGCCGGCAAGATACGGCTGCGACGGCCGGCACGACGCCGATCAGCGCGGGTTCGGCTGCTGGCTCGGGTTCGACGGCTGCCAGTTCGGGTTCGGCTGCTGGCTCGGGTTCGGCTGCTGGCTCGGGTTCGACTGCATGAGAACAGTCGACGAGCATCTGGCCGCCGTGCTCGGCCAGCTCAGCCCGCTACCCGATCTCGAGGTCACGCTGCTCGACGCGCACGGATGCGTACTGGCCGAGGACGTTGTCGCTCCTCGGTCGTTGCCGTGGTTCGACAACTCCTCGATGGACGGTTACGCCGTCCGATTCGACGACGTCGCAACGGCCACTGAAGAAAACCCGGTCGTGCTGCCGGTCATCGGTGACATCGCCGCCGGCAGCGGCGGTGCCTACGCCGTCAACGACGGGCTCACCGCCCGCATCATGACCGGTGCGCCGATTCCAGCCGGTGCCGACGCCGTCGTGCCGGTCGAGTGGACCGACGGCGGCATCGCGCGGGTGCAGATCAACCGGGCGCCGCAACCGGGGGCGAACATTCGCCGCGCCGGTGAAGACGTCGTGGCCGGTGAGACGGTGTTGGCCGCAGGCGCCTCGATCGGTGCGCCGCAGGTCGGGTTGCTGGCCGCACTTGGTCGTGCACGCGTGCGGGTGCGGCCAAAGCCGCGGGTCGTCGTGTTCTCGACCGGCAACGAGTTGGTCGACGTCGGGGTGGTGCCGGGGCCGGCCCAGATCAACGAGTCGAACAGCTACGCGCTCACCGCCGCCGTGCGCGAATGCGGCGCGATTGCCTTTCGGGTCGGCATCGTGCCCGACGATCGGGTGCGCTTGCTGTCGCTCATCGAGGACCAACTGGTGCGCGCCGACCTCGTCATCACGACTGGCGGCGTCAGCGCGGGCGCGTACGACACGGTCAAAGAAGTGCTGTCGCGGCTGGGCACGGTCGAGTTCACCAAGGTCGCGATGCAGCCCGGGATGCCGCAAGGTTTCGGCACGGTCGGCCCAGATTCGACACCCATCTTCACGTTGCCCGGCAACCCGGTGAGCGCGTTCGTGTCGTTCGAAGTGTTCGTGCGACCGGCGATCCGACGCATGCTTGGCGTGCAGCCCCTCTACCGGCCGCTGGTGCGCGCGACCCTGACCGAACCCATCTCCAAGTCGGCCGGCAAGCGGTCGTATGTTCGCGGTCGTATCGAGGTGCGCGACGGCTCGTACATGGCCACGCCGGTCGGGGGCATGGGCTCGCATCTGGTGGCTAATCTGGCGCTGGCGAATGCGTTCATCGTGGTGCCCGAACAGGTCACCGAAGTTCCCGCTGGAGTCACCGTGTCGGTCATGATGCTCGAACGGCGCCAATCATGAGTGGCCTCACGCACGTCGACGAGACCGGCGCCGCGCGCATGGTCGATGTGTCCGCGAAAGACATCACCGCGCGCACCGCCACCGCCACCGGCCAGGTGCTGGTTTCCCCTGAAGTGGTAGCGCTTTTGCGAGGGGGCGGTGTGCCGAAGGGTGACGCGCTGGCGGTCGCGCGGCTTGCGGGCATCCAGGGCGCCAAGCGCACGCCCGACCTCATTCCGCTGGCGCATCCGATTGCGTTGCACGGGGTCACGGTCGACCTCGTGGTGGCCGACGACGCCGTCCAGATCACTGCTGTTGCCCGAACCGCCGACCGCACGGGCGTGGAAATGGAAGCGCTGACCGCCGTCGCCGTCGCAGGTCTCGCACTCATCGACATGGTGAAGGCCGTCGACCCGGCCGCCACTATCACCGACGTGCGGGTCGAAGAAAAGACTGGCGGCAAGACCGGCCGCTGGGCTCGAGACTCCTAAGAGACCCGAGCGAACCGTGAACGAGCGACTCTTGAGCGAACTGTGAGCAACCCGGTGCAACCGCCCCTTCGCGCGATCGCGATCACGGTGTCCGACAGGGCGTCGTCGGGCGGTTACGAAGATCGCAGCGGACCGCTTCTCGTGTCGTTGTTGGTCGAGGCCGGTTGCGAGGTCGACGGCCCCGTCGTCGTCCCTGATGGCGACCCGGTCGAGGCCGAACTGCGGTCGAGTGTGGCCGGCGGCTACGACGTCGCGGTCACGACCGGAGGCACCGGCTTGTCGCCACGCGATCTCACCCCCGACGCCACGGGCCGGGTGATCGAGCGCGAAATCGTCGGGATCGCCGAAGCGATCCGCGCGGCGGGCCGCGCTTCGGTGCCGACGGCCGCGCTCAGCCGCGGACTCGCCGGCGTGGCGGGGCGCACTCTCATCGTGAACCTGCCCGGCTCGCCGAACGCCGTCCGCGACGGCATGGGCGTGCTCGCGCCGCTGCTGCATCACATCGCGGGCCAGCTCGCCGGCGGTGATCATCCGGGCCGGACGACGTGACAACCCCAGGCTGGCCTGCATCGCTGTCGCACGGACCGATCGGCGTGCGGCCGCTGCGGATGCGTGACGCCGCCGACTGGCGGATGGCCCGGCTCGCCAATCGCGAGTGGCTCGAACCGTGGGAAGCCACCACGCCCGGTGCGGTCACTGACGATCACAGCCGCGGTTACGTCGACGCGGTTCGGTCGCTTCGCCGCGAAGCCAGGTTGGGCCTGGCGTTGCCGTTCGCGCTCACGTTCGACGACCAGTTCGTCGGCCAGGTCACGGTCGGCGCGATCAGCCGCGGTTCGGCGAACTCGGCGTATCTCGGTTACTGGATCGTGAAGTCGTTTGCCGGCCGCAACATCATGCCGACGGCGTTAGCTCTCGTCGTCGACCACTGTTTCGGCGAAGCCCGACTGCATCGCGTCGAGGCCAACATCAGGCCAGAAAATGCTGCCAGCAGACGGGTAGTCGAGAAGTTGGGATTTCGGCTCGAAGGCACCCGCACTCGCTACATCCATATCGCGGGCGGTTGGCGTGACCACCTTTCTTTTGCCTTGACAGTCGAAGATGTTCCGGGCGGTTTGATGCGTCGCTGGCTTGCGCAGGGCGGCGCCTCGCGAGTGAGTAACCCCTAGAAGCGGGCCGCTTTCGCGAATCGGCAAGCCGCCTACGGGCCACTTGCGTCGGCGTCATTGGGTAATCCGTGCCTCATCCGTGCGTAATCCGTGGCGCGACACACCGCGCAGGTGCTCGTCACATCTGTCACTCCTGTCTACCGTGACGAAACGTGAGCGGCATCGACATTTCGCGTTCCGCGGTACGCGGACTCGGCTGGCGCTGCGCGATCAGCGGACTCAGCTGGCGCTGCTTGCGATGAGCGGACTCATCGGCCTCGCTATCGTCGCCATCTGGTTGGTCGTGTTGGTGCCGATGTGGTTGAACCGTCACGACGCCGCCGACGCAAGCCGCTCGATGGACTCCTTCTCCACCGCGATGCGAGTGCTTTCCCGCCGCGGGCCGGCGCACCGAAATGCCGGTGATCGCCGCTACGTCGTCATGCCACGCCGAGACAATTGGGGAGTCACCGTGGACAACAACCCGCATGCCAATGCCGGACGCCGGTTGTTCGACGGTTCGCGCTCGCGATTAGGCGCTGCCCGTATCGGCGCAGCGGGGCAAGCGCGGCTGATGGTGCGCAGGCGCCGCCTTGCCCTCGCCGTGGTCAGCCTGATGGTCGTGCTCCTGATCACCGCGGCCCTCGGCGTGACGTCGTGGTGGTACGAGCTGGCCATCGACCTGGCAGCCGCGGGATTCCTCATCCACTTACGCAACGAGGCGATCCGCGCCCGCGAGCTGCGCCGGCGCCGGGCCGCCCGATTGACTCGCGCGATGGCACCCGAGTCAGCCGATGCGCCCGCTTTTCGCCGTCCGGCCGCTGCTGCTTTTGAGGGCGATCCCTTTATCTCGGACGACGAAGTGCTGCCGCCTGTGCCGGTCAGCGCCGCGGGAACCGAGAACGGTTCTCGCTGGGAGCCGGTGCCTGTGCCGCTGCCGACGTACGTCTCGAAGCCGGTCGTGTCGAGGCCAGCGGCGATGGCACGCGCAGCCGACGTCGACGCGACTCGTGAGCACATGATCGACCTCACCCGACCCGGCGCGTGGACCGACGAGCAGCAGCCCGAGATCGACCACCGCCACTTGCTTCTCGATGAGACCGGCTCGGCAAGTTCTGCCCGCGTCCCGGCATCAGCTGTTTACGACGGGGCTGTTTACGATCAGGACGACGACGAGCTCGACCTGATCCTGCAGCGTCGCCGTGCCGTCGGCGACTGACGCTCCGGGTCAACCGCTGCGCGACCGGATGGTAATCTGGCGTCTCCCGATTCGGGGCTGTAGCGCAGCCTGGTAGCGCACCTCGTTCGCATCGAGGGGGTCAGGGGTTCGAATCCCCTCAGCTCCACAACCAGCACAACAAGTAATCCGGCAGCTCACGAAGTCTGGCTCCCAGTTCTGGGG